>DASXJI010000430.1:0-9776 GCA_036497495.1 Mycobacterium sp. | reverse complement strand
CGCACGTTGCAGCGGGTCCCACGGCGTTGCGAATTCGTGCCCGTCAAATGACTCCCGAGGATTGAGCCGCTCGGAAACCACTTGGCCGTCCAGCTTTTCGATGGCAACGCGCTCGGGCGTGAACGATGTCTTCTGATCATCGGCGCCGAAAGGTCGGAGCGATGCCCACTCGTGGTCTAAGGCAACGGCCATCTGCCTTGGCAGCGGATCCTGGGGTTGGCCCTTGATGTCCCACAGCCCTCCTCCGGTGACGATGGTGGCTTGGACTCGACTGAACTGCCGCCACTTATCAAGTCCGCCGTGCGCATTGAGCACCGCATCGAGCAAGTCAGCCAACCCGATCTCCTTTGAGGGGCAATTAGAGCCGCGCCGGCTCAAGGTTCGAGCTGGCGAGCGCGCTTGTCAGTTCCCGGCGCGAACCGATGCCCAGCTTGGTGAAGACCTTGCGCAGATGCCACTCGACGGTGCGGTGGCTGAGGAACAGCTGCCCGCCGATCTCGGGGTTGGTGAGGCCCTCGTAAGCCATGCGGGCGATCTGGGCTTCCTGCGGCGTGAGCGCATCCTTCATATCGGCGGTCCGCTTTCGCACCCTCTCGCCGGTCGCCAGCAGTTCGCGCTGCGCGCGCTCGGCGAAGGCATGCGCACCCATCGCGGTTAACGCCGCATAGGCCGCTTTGAGTTGAGCGCGCGCATCGACGCGGCGATGTTCACGGCGAAGCCACTCGCCGTAAATGAGTTGCGCGCGGGCGTGGTGAACGACGACGCGAGACCGCCCAAGCTGGTCGATCGCTTCCCGGTAGAGGTCCTCGGCGTCTGGTCCATCGGTGAGTAACGCGCGCGAGCGGGCCTCGATGCCGCGCGCCCATTCGGAGTTGCTCAGCGAAGAACGTTCGGCCAGATGCTCGAATGCTGTTGTGGCGACGTCGAGATCGCCGTTGCGCGCGGCCGCCTCGATGAGCTCTGGGAGCACCCATACATTGAATCCCAGCCCGTCGGGGTCGTAGGCACGTTGTGCCGCGGCGACCGCGTCTGCGTATTCGCCCCTGCCGATATGAAGTGTTGCCACCGCCCACTCTGCGGCTTCGACTCCGAACCCTTCGCCGCGCGCTGTTGCGTCCGGGATAAGCGCCGCGCGTAGCTGATAGGTCTTGTCGCGGTCGCCGCGCCACGCAGCGAGCAAGATTGAGAAGTCGGCGATCCGTACGTAACCGGTCGCTGCGGTGATGCGGTCTGCCTCGTCGATGAGCTGCTCGGCTACATCGAACCTGCCGGCGAACAGCTGATGGGCCGCGGAGTAGTTGAGCGCGAAGGGCAAAAGGCTCAGTGCCCCGCGTTCACGCGCGGCCACGCTCAGTCCGGTGGCAATGTTCTCGCAGGCCCCGTCGTTCCACAGGTCCATCGCGAGCTGGCAGGCAAGCCAGCACCAGAGCATGTTCTCCTGGCGAAAGCCCTCCTGCTGAAAGGCATCCAGCGCGCGCGCCACCAGCGGAAGCGCCTCGGTGTAGCCACGTCCCATACGGATAGTGAGCCCGTCGAGCATCAGGTCGATGGCGCGCGACGAGCGTCCGCGTATCGGGGCGACCGCCGCCTCAGCGGCATCGACCACGTCCTGGGCTTTCGCGAAGCGCCCGCTGCGCACCGCTGCCCACAGCGCCTCCAGATGGGTCTCGCGCGCCAGCTCGGGATCGAGGGTTTCCAGGCGTTGGGCCGCAGCACTCAGCAGTGCAGGTGTGTCACCCCCACGGGTGCGCGCGAACGCGATGTGGGCCTTCAACCGTTCGGCTCGCGCGCCGTCCAACTCGTCGAGCGGGCAGAGGGCCGCAACCGCCAGAAGCGCTTCCGCCCCGGCAAGCGCGCCCGCGCGCATCTTTGCCCGCGCGGCTGAGATTGCGCGCTGACCGCGCAGCCGGGTGTCCGGGGTCAGTTCCACAGCCCGCTCCAAGAACGCTGCCGCCGCCTCCGGCCCGGCGCGTGCCTGCGCACGCGATGCGCAGCGCTCGAGCTCGACGGCCACGGCTTCGTCAGCTGTGCGAGCAGCATGCGCACGGTGCCAGGCCCGGCGATCGGGGTCGGCCTCTGGGTCGGTCGCCTCGGCCAGCGCGGCGTGACCACGGCGACGCACCTCGGGGCTAGCGGCTCGGTAGGCCGCCGAGCGCACGAACGGATGCTGAAAGCGCACCCGTGGGCCCAGTTCGATCAGCTCCGCGTTTTCAGCCGGGACAATGCTGTCTGCAGCGATCCCAAGGGTGTCCAGCGCCCTCAGCAGCAAGGCCACATCGCCCACGGGTTCCGCAGCCGCAACGAAGAGCGCTTCCCGCGCCTCCGCTGGAAGCGATTCGATGCGTCGCAGGAAGCTCTGCTGGACGCGGCCCGACAGCGTCCGTGCATCCGGAAGGCCGAACCCACCTGCCATCTCCGCCGGCGACAAACTTCGCGGTAATTCCAACAAGGCCAACGGATTGCCTCGCGTCTCGGCCACGATGCGATCACGCACCTGCTCATCAAGATGTCCGGCGACAGCCCACGCCAGCAAGCTGCGTGCGTCGTGGTCACCCAGACCTTCGACGACGAGCTCGGGCAATCCGTCGAGCTCCTGCACGGCACTCGGCTCGCGGACCGCGAACACCAGCGCGAACCTTTCCGCCCCGAGGCGCCGGGCAATGAATGCGAGCACTTGAATCGAAGCCTTGTCGAGCCATTGCGCGTCATCGATCAGGCATACAACCGGCTGGCCCTCGGCCATGTCGGACAGCACGCCGAGGGTGGCCAGGCCCACCAGGAAGCGGTCCGGCACGGGCCCTTGCTGTATGCCGAAGGCAACTCTGAGGGCGTCGCGCTGTGGGCTAGGAAGGCGCTCGGAGCGCTGTGGCATCGAAGCGCCGAGCAGCTGCTGCAATCCGGCAAGCGTCAACTCCGCCTCGTACTCCACGCCCGCGGATCGGATGAGGCGGCACCCCTCCGCCTGCTCGGCCATGTAGTCCAGCAGTGCCGATTTACCGACGCCGGGCTCGCCGCGCACCACCAGCACGCAGCCGCGACCCGCCCGGGCGTCCTCGAGCACCCGGTCGAGCGAAGCGAACTCAGCGGTGCGGCCCAGGAGTGCCCGCGCCGTGGCCGGAGTGCGGACCGCCACCACAGCAGTATGACGCGCGCTGGTGGCCCGGGCATAGGAAACTGTCCGGCGGGCGCGCGTTTGTGTTCACCCAACGAGGTAGGTCTCGTACAGCAAGCTCACAGCCGTATGACCCGCGACGGTGACGAACACACCTTTATTGAGCCAGTCCAAGTGTGGTGCAGCGGTTTCGATGCGTGTCACCGCATGGAAGAGGCGCTCGCTGGGGTCGATGTCCTCGCCCCGCCCCTGGGTGACACCGCTTGATCGCACGTAGAGCAGAGCGCCGCGGTCGGTCCGCAGCGTGTAGCGGACCTCGGCACGGGCCGTGCCGTCCGGCAAGACGGTCTGCCAACAGGCGCTGCCGCCCGCCAGCAGGTTGCCGTTGAGCTCTGGGCCGGTGAATATCCCGCCCACCAGCGGCACGACCCGTCGATGGCCGGCCAGGACATCGCCCACGTCCACCAGCGGGCCCATTACCGCCTTGAGGCTGTAGATCTGCGTCAGGACCGGATCGGGAAGTTCATTGATCACGCCGCCGAGCGTGCCTCACCCACAGCCCACATCGCGCCCGTGTATCCCCTGGTTCTCCAGTCCAACACCAAGGTCTCCAGTGGTCACGGGGTCGCCAGGGTGATACCCGGGGCACACACCAGTGGGTTCCCTGGGGCGATCACACCCGCTGCGGCGCGACTCTGGGCTGGTACCGCCGACGGACTTCACATCCGCTCGTCGGCGAGGTTCGCCAAATCACCGAATAAGAGAGGAAGCCATGACCGTCAAAGTGACATTGCCGACCACGCCTGAGCCATATCTGGAATCCGGGCTGCTGCCGGCCGATTTTTACGCATATGAGGAGCTGCTAACAGATTCGGAGCGCGAGAAGGTCGGTCGCATACGCGAGTTTTTCCGTACCGAGGCTGCACCGATCGTCGACGACTACTGGGCGCGGGCCGAGTTCCCATTCGAGCTCGTCAAGGGGTTCGCCAAGCTGGGCCTGCTGGACTGGGCCGACCCCGACTCGTCGGAGCCCGCGCCGAGCAATCTCCTCACTGGCATCACCTCAATGGAGATGGCGCATGCCGACCCGTCGCTGTCGGTGTTCTTCGGTGTGCACGCCGGACTGGCGATGGGCAGCATCATCACCTGCGGGTCCGAGGAGCAGAAGCGCCGGTGGCTGCCTGCGATGAGCCGGTTTGAGAAGATCGGCGCGTTCGCGCTGACCGAGCCGCACGGTGGTTCCGACGTTGCCGGCGGCATGGAGACCACCGCGCGCCGCGAGGGCGACGAGTGGGTGCTTAACGGGGCCAAGCGCTGGATCGGTAACGCCACCTTCGCCGACGTGGTGGTTGTCTGGGCCCGCGACGTCGAGACGAATCGGGTGCTGGGCTTCGTGGTGGAGAAGGGCGCCCCCGGTTTCACCGCGACGAAGATCGAGAACAAGTTCGCGCTGCGGATCGTGCAGAACGCCGACATCGTGCTCGACGAATGCCGGATTCCCGACGCTAACCGGCTGCAGAATGCGAACTCGTTCAGGGACACCGCGGAGATTCTGCGCCGGACCCGCAGCGGTGTGGCGTGGCAGGCGGTGGGAGTTCAGTTCGCCGCCTATGAGATTGGGCTGCAGTACGCCAAGGAGCGGACACAGTTCGGTCGCCCGATCGGCAAGTTCCAGATGGTCCAGGACCTGTTGGTAAAGATGCTCGGCAACGCCACCGCATCCGCCGGGATGATGGTTCGTCTGGCCCAGTTGCAGCACGAAGGGGTGTATCGCGACGAGCAGTCCGCGCTGGCGAAGGCTTATTGCACGTCGCGGATGCGTGAGTCCGTTCACTGGGCCCGGGAGTTGTTGGGCGGCAACGGCATTGTTCTCGACTACAACATCGGTCGTTTTACCGCCGACTCCGAGGCCCTCTACTCCTATGAGGGCACCCGCGAGATGCAGACGCTGATCGTCGGTAAGTCGGTCACCGGCCTGAGCGCGTTCGTGTGAGGTGATGACAATGACAACGCAGACAACGCAATCCGTGTTTTCCGGTCTGAAGGTCGTCGAGATAGCGAGCTTCATTGCGGCTCCCGCCGCGGCGACGATGCTGTCGGACTTCGGCGCCGACGTCATCAAGGTCGAACCGCCGGGGTTGGGTGACCCGCAGCGGCTGCTGAGCTCGGTGCCGCCGAGCCCGGCCGCGCCGGGAAACTACAGCTGGCACTTGGCCAATCGCAACAAGCGCGGCATGTCCGTCGACCTCAAGTCGGAGGGCGGCACGGAGATCCTCAAACGTCTCGTCGAATGGGCCGACGTGGTGATCACCAACTTCCCGCACGGTACCCGCGAGGCCCTGCACCTGGGCTACGAGGAGGTGTCGGGCTGGAACCCGCGCGTCATCTATGCCGACATCACCGGGTTCGGCGATGCTGGACCGGACGCCAAGCTGCCCGGGTTCGATCTGACCGCGTTCTGGTCGCGTAGCGGGCTGCTCGCCTCGACCCGCGACGCGGGTGCACCGCCGACGTCTCCACCGTGGGGCAGCGGCGATTACAGCTCCGCAACCGCGATCTACGCGGCGATCACGACCGCGTTGTATCACCGCGAACGCACCGGCCGAGGCGCCAATGTCGGCACCTCGCTGCTGGCGACCGGGGTCTGGGCGACCGGAACACTGGTGTCGGCGGCGTTGGCCGGCGGCAAGCCGTACGAACTGCATGACCGCAATAAGCCTGTGAACGCCCTGACCAATCAGTACCAAACCGGTGACGGGCGCTGGTTCATGCTGGCCGCCAGGCAATCGGCGTGGCCGGCTATTGCGAACGGGATCGGACGGCCAGACCTGCTGTCCGATCCACGCTTCGCCGACGCCAAGGCCATCAGCCAGCACGGCGCAGAGATGGCCCACCTGCTGGACGCGGAATTCGGTTCGCAACCGTTGGCGCATTGGATCGAGGTTCTCGACCAAGCCCGCATCCCCTACGGCGTCATCCAGACGCCCGAGGAGGCAGCCGCGGATCCGCAGCTGCGCGCCGCCGACATCGTCGTGCCGATCGAAGGCGCCAGGGACCTGGAGTACACGGTCAACAACCCGATCACTCTCCGCGGGCTCGCCAGGGTGCCTTCCCGGCGCGCGCCAGAGCACGGAGAGCACAACACCGAAATCCTCGCGCAGCTGGGATTCAGCGTGGATGAAATCGACCAGCTACGGGAGCAGAAAGTGATTCCCGTTGCGCCAGAGCAGGAGACAACGAAATGACCACGACTGAAGTATCGACGGAGCTGGTCCTCACGGACCGTCACGACGGTGTTCTGACGATCACCATCAACCGTCCGGCGCAGAAAAACGCTGTCAGCCGCGAGGTCGCCGTCCAACTGGCTGCCGCCCTGGATCAGTTGGACTCCGATCCGACGTTGTCTGTAGGTGTGCTCACCGGCGCCGGCGGGACGTTCAGTGCGGGCATGGACCTCAAGGCGTTCGCCAATGGACAGACCCCGATCCTTCCCGGTCGCGGATTCGGCGGGCTAACCCAAGCGATGGTGCGCAAGCCGCTGATCGCGGCCGTCGAAGGATGGGCACTGGGCGGCGGATTTGAAATGGCGCTGGCATGCGACCTGATCGTTGCCGCCGACGACGCCAAATTCGGCTTGCCCGAGGTGAAACGGGGGCTCATCGCAGGCGAGGGCGGCGTCATCCGTCTGCCGCAGCGCATCCCCTACCACGTCGCCGTCAAGGTGTTGCTCACCGGCGAGCCGATTTCGGCTGTCGATGCCAAGCAGTACGGGCTCGTCAGTGAGCTGACCAAAGCCGGGGCCACATTGGCTGCGGCGCAAGAGCTTGCTGGGCGCATCGCCGTCAACGCGCCGCTTGCATTGGCGAAGGTCAAGCAGGTTCTGCGGGAAACGCAGGGCCTCAATGACGTCGAGGCGTTCGCGCGCCAATCCAAGGACGCACACAGCCTGCTGGACACCGAGGACGCGCACGAAGGCGCGCTGGCCTTCGCCGAGAAACGTGCACCCGTCTGGCACGGGCGCTAACAGCCAATCGATACAGAGGAGTAGAAACCATGAGTTCACTAAAACCAGTGCAGCGCATCGCAATTGTCGGTACCGGCACCATCGGTGCAAGTTGGGCGACGCACTATCTCGCCCACGGCTTCGAAGTGACCGCGACCGACCCGGCGCCAGGCGCCGAGGCGGCACTGCGGTCCTACGTCGAGGGTGCGTGGAATGCGGTAACGAAGTCGGGACTTGCGCCCGGCGCCTCCCCGGACCGCCTGAAGTTCACGTCAGACCTTTCGGCGGCGCTCGCTGACGCCGACTTTGTTCAGGAGAACGCACCGGAGCGCCCGGAACTGAAGGTCAAACTCTTCGCCGACATCGATGACGCCACTCCACCCGGGTCGATCATCGCCTCGAGCTCATCGGGGATCACGATGAGCGAGATGCAAGCCCAGTGCCGGCGTCCGGAGCGAACGGTCATCGGTCACCCGTTCAACCCGCCACACGTCATTCCCCTCGTGGAGGTCGTCGGTGGGACGAGAACCGCGCCCGAGACGATCCGTGATGCGATGGCGTTCTACGCCTCAATCGGCAAGAAGCCGATTCACCTGAAGAAGGAGCTGCCCGGCCACGTCGCCAACCGCATCCAGTCGGCGCTGTATCGGGAAGTGGTCTACCTGATCGGTGAGGGAGTACTCGACGTGGCCGACGCCGACGACGCGGTGTCGTGGGGGCCCGGGCTGCGCTGGGGGGTCATGGGACCCAACCTGCTGTGGCACCTCGGCGGGGGCGAAGGCGGCATCCAGCATTTCATGGACACCCTGATGCCACGCATGGCGGCCGGGTGGCCGGGTCTGGGCAATCCAGAACTCACCCCGGAGCTTCAGGAGCAGATAGTCAAGGGCGTCCTCGAAGAGGCGGACGGCAAGTCGATCGAGGAACTCGAAGCCCAACGCGACGAGATGCTGTTCGGTCTCATCGCGGTACGCAGCAAGTAAGGAGAAGACGATGTTGAGCGTGATGTATGGCGTGATGACCATGGTGCCAACGACATTCGCCTTGGCGGGCTATGCCCTGGTTTCGCGTCATTGAGCGGTGCTGACCACCGGCATCACGCCTCGGCTCGTAGCGCAGTACTCAACCAAAGGACCAGAACGATGACTCAAAACATTTCAAGGCTGTTCGTGCTCGAAATCAGTAGTGGCGGGCGACTGTTCTCCATCAACCCGGATGGTTCCGAAAAGACGGTGATCATCGACGGCAGTCCCATCCCCGATGGGGTGGCGGTGGACGTCGAAGCCGGCCACGTCTACTGGACCAACATGGGCACACCGCCGCTAAACGACGGCTCGATCGAACGTGCCGATCTCGACGGAAACAACCGGACGACGATCGTGCCGTCCGGAGGTACCTTCACCCCGAAGCAGCTTCATTTCGACCCCGTTGGCCGCAAGCTGTACTGGGGTGACCGCGAAGGCATGCGGGTGATGCGTTGCAACCTTGACGGATCCGCCGTGGAGACCCTGGTGCAGACCGGCCATGGTGACGACGACCGCAGCGACGAGACCAATTGGTGCGTCGGAGTCGCCGTCGACCATGTCGGCGGGCATCTCTACTGGACACAGAAGGGCCCCAGCGATGCCGGGCTCGGCCAGATCTTGCGGGCCGGGATCGACGTTCCCGCAGGCGAATCCGCAGCACACCGCAGCGACATCGAGGTGGTGTTCAAGGACCTACCTGAGCCGATCGACCTCGAGATCGAACACACCACAAGGGTGCTGTACTGGACCGACCGTGGCGATCCGCCGAACGGCAACACTGTCAACCGAGCTCCATTGGACGACATCGGGAGCACCGAACCCGAGATTGTGTCGACCCATCTGATGGAAGGTATTGGCATCGCGCTGGATCCAGGTCACAACCGCATGTTCGTCACTGACCTTGGCGGCAATGTTTGGGCGGCGGCTCTGGACGGATCCGGCCATCGACCCATCCGCGCCCTGCAAGGCAACCTCACCGGTATCGCCTATGCCGAGGTGCCCGAGGGGAGCTCCATGTGAGCGGGCATCGCGTCAACGTCATCGGTTCGGGTTTCGGGGGCCTGGCCGCTACCAAGGAGCTGAACCATGCGGCGGTCGACGTCATAGCAACATCCCGGGCAGCTGCGCGTGGCCCACTCACGGGATTCTGACAGCTGATCGAAACGTGTTGTCCTCGTTGGCTAGAACTGTCGAATCACGCGGTGATCAGTGCGTGGTCTAGGAACGGCGTGATATTACGCAGTGCGCGTTCAACGTAGTCTTCCTTTTCGCCGACCGGCGCGACGCAGTGCAGGGCATTTGTTGCCGCTTCGACACCCTCGAACCGGGCGATCATCCAGCCCGCGAGATACGCCGAGGAGAGGCAACCGCCTGCGGTGGCGACGTTGCCGTTGGCGAACAACGGTTGGTCGAGTACCTCGACGCCGGCCTCCTGAACCCATGGCTTGCTCGTCGAGTCGGTGCACGCGGGCACCCCGTCGAGCAGTCCGAGTTTGGCCAGCACCAGCGTGCCGGAGCACTGGGCACCGAGCAGCTGCCGGGACGGATCGAGCTGCAACTGCGACATCAGTTTCTGATCCGCGACCACCTCGCGGGTCTGCCTGCCGCTGCCCACGATGACCGCGTCTGCGGCGCT
>DASXJI010000429.1:0-4121 GCA_036497495.1 Mycobacterium sp. | reverse complement strand
ACGCGTCCTGCACCACCTGGCAGAGACGACGACTCCCCCGGCCGAAGACGAACCCTCATAGCCTTCATGGGTGTAAGGGCAGCTAACAATGTTGTCAAACAACAGGCGCCCGTTTGTCAATCTTCATTGCATCTCGACACTATATCTGCCGCGCTGATAGTGACCAGTTACGTCGACTGGCCTACATTAGAAACACTAATGCAATCCGTGAAACATTAGTGTTGTTTCACCGCGGAATCATTAGTGTTGTTTCACCGCGCATGGTGCCGACGGCTACTTGCGCGGCGCAGGCTTGCGGCCGCTGACTGCACGGCGTCGGTGATGCCGGCGACGATTGGGCTGTCGAGTTTCCAGCACTGCCAGTACAGCGGTACGTCGAGGTGCACGTCGGCGATCCGAACGAACGAACCGTCCTTGATATTGGCTGTGGCCAGGCTCTCCGGGAACATGCCCCAGCCCAGGCCGGCTAGTACCGCGCTGCCGAACCCCTCAGCCGTCGGGACGAAGTGCTGCGGCCGCGCGATGTCGCGGCGAAAGACTTTGCGCACCAACATGTCCTGCAACCCATCGTCGCGGTTCCAGGCCAAGGACGGCGCCCGTACCACTGCGTGCGCTGTGAAGCCATCCGGGAGGTATCGCTTGATATACGACGGACTGGCCACCGGCACATACCGCATCACGCCGAGCGGCTTCACCCGACATCCCGGCACCGGGTGGCGTTCGGTGGTCACCGCGCCCATCACCGCGCCCTCACGCAACAGCCCCGCCGAGTGATCCTGGTCCTCGATCCGGATGTCGAACAGCACGTCATCGAGCGCGTCGAACACCCCGGTGAACCACGTCGCCATCGAATCGGCATTGACCGCCACCGCAATTCGCGCCGCCGCGCCGTCGCTTCCGCCCATCTCTGCCAGCGCTTCAGCCTCCAGCAACGCGGTCTGCGCAGCCAGGCGCAGCAGTGGCACACCCGCAGCCGTCGCCGTACACGGCTTTTCCCGCACCACCAGCACCCGGCCCACCCGCTGCTCGAGCGCCTTGATCCGCTGACTCACGGCCGACGGCGTGACATGTAGCCGCTCCGCCGCCGCGTCAAAGCTACCCAGCTCGATCACCGCGGCGAATGCGGCGAGCTGTTGACGGTCTACATCCATATTAAGAATGCTAATGCAGATGAAGAATCTTTAGCTGTACTGATTCAACCAACCCTCCTACCGTCGAAGCATGAGTTCGCCCCTGATCCTCGGCTTCATCGCCTCGTTCACGCTGATCGCCGCGATCGGCGCGCAGAACGCCTTCGTGCTGCGCCAAGGGATCCGCCGCGAGCATGTGCTGCCCGTCGTCGCACTCTGCACCGTCTCCGACATCGTGCTCATTTCGGCTGGCATCGCAGGAGTCGGCGCCCTCATCAGCGCCCACCCGAGCGCGCTGAACATCGCCAAGTTCGGCGGGGCGCTCTTCCTCGTCGGCTACGGTCTGCTGGCCGCGCGGCGCGCGTGGCGGCCGTCGTCACTGACCCCGTCAGAGAAGGCTCCCGCCCGACTGGTCGAGGTACTGCTCACCTGCGCCGCGCTGACATTCCTCAATCCCCACGTCTATCTCGACACCGTGGTGCTGCTCGGGGCGCTGGCCAACGAACACCGCGACGAACGGTGGCTGTTCGGCGTCGGCGCGGTCACAGCCAGCGCAGTCTGGTTTTCCGGCCTCGGGCTGGGTGCACGGCAACTGGCCGGACTGTTCGCTCGGCCGCTGACTTGGCGTGTCCTCGATGGCCTGATTGCCGTCATGATGATTGCGCTCGGAATGTCGTTGGCCTTGTCCTAACACCTTGTCCTAACACAAGGACATCGACACAATGACCCAATGGGGGTCACTAATCAGGTTCTGGGTTTGCGGGACCGCAAGAAAATCCATACTCGCCGGGTCATCCGAAACGAAGCCATGCGGCTCATCAAGGAAAACGGCTACGCCAACACCACCATCGAACAGATCGCGGAGGCGGCCGAGGTATCGCCCAGCACCTTCTTCCGGTACTTCCCGTCCAAAGAGATGGTGCTGATGGCCAACGACCTGGACCTAGTCACCATCAAGGCGCTCGAGCGACAACCCGCCGACATACCGTCGTTGCAGGCGTTTCGCCGCGCACTCGAGATCACGATGGCGACGCTCTCGGAGGACGCGTGGCGATTCGAGCGGGCGCGGCTGCGGATGGTGCTGTCGATCCCTGAGCTCAAGGCCGCGCAGTTCGACGAATACCGACGCACCGTTGCCGCGCTCACCGAGGCCGATTGCCGCCGGACTGGTCGCGAGCCCGATGACTTCGAGGTTCGCGTGTTCGTCGGCGCACTCGCAGGCGGTCTGATGGCCGTGCTCGACCGTGCGTCTGGTGTGTCGGAGCGGATGTACCGGGCGCTGGACTTCATGGAAGCCGGTATGCCGCTGCGCTCGACTAAGGGAGATTCCTAGCGCTTCTATCCGGACCGCTAACCCATGGGCATATCGGGCATCGGTGCATTGCAGCGATCCCGGAAGTCAGTCGCGGGCTGCCTGATTGCCCGGAGTTCGTCTCGAATCTGTGGATTTGCATCCATGTACGCCTGGATCGCCGTCCGCATCTGATCCCTGTCCTGGCCCTTGAGGCCAGTGAAGAAGGCGTTCACATCCGGATGGGTGAACAAGTAGGACGATGTCTCCGCAGAGACGCCAGACATGACGCCAGCAAGGTCGCCGGCCGTGCAGTTGGGCGGATCGGCGGCTGCGGTTGCCGCGGTTCCGATAAGGGTCGCGCCGGCGATCATGCCGGCGCCAATCACGCTACGGACGAACATATGAGGCTCCTTTATTGAGTGGGTGGCAGGACATGGCGGCGAAGCTCAGCGACGTGGACCGATACCGCCGGGACGACCGATGTCGATACCGGGGGGACCGGGGTTGATGATCACGTCCATATCCCAGCCGTCGTCGCAATACCAGGGATCAGCACAATAAGAGGGGTAGACCGGGCCTGCCGACGGAGCGTTGGGTCCGCCACCTCGGACCGTGCCCTGTGCGCATACGGTGGCGGCACCGGCACTGGTGCAGTCGCCCGACGCCGGTGTCGCGGTGACGATGCCGACGGGAACCGCCACCAATGTCAATCCCAAAATCAGGTAGCTTCGCGTTCTTCGCACGGCTGCTCCCCTCCCAAAGTGGTGGCTCGCTGCCGTCAATCCCCCGACAACGCGCCGGACAGTTATGAGCGAAGCGTAATTCGATCGGTTTTCAAATGGTGGATTATTCACAATTTTCATGATCGCGATTAGTTGATAAGAGAAGGATTGCCTTCGCTAATCTACGCGGTCCATCCAGACGCCGATTGTTCCTTTTTACACCGCCAATTCCAGGCCATGCCGCTGGCAGCGGTGTTACGTTCGCTTCATCAGAAGTATGTATGGGGGCCGGATATGACGGACCAAGATTGGTCAAAACCCGCCGCGAAGGCCATCCCGAAAGAAGGCTATTTCGAACTCGAACGCGGGCGGTACGGTCCAATTTTTCCACGGACGCCGGCCTGCTACGGGTTCTCGATCATCGCGAAGGTCAAGGAGGGACGCGAGGAGACGGTCCGGGCATACGGCAAGACGATCGAGGAGACGATTGCCAGCAGTCCGGAAGCGCTCGCGCCGTTGCGCCTGCACTACCTCCGGTGGGTGCTGTTCGACGTCGGGTCGGGCCTGCACTTCCAATATCAGGGCATCTTCGACACGGACTTCGACAAGTACACCGAGGATGCGGTCGCCCTGTTCAGCGCGACGGGAATCACCACCGTCTTCACGAATCTTGAAGGCTTTCCTGAGGATTGGAAGGAAAACCCGGATGCGTTCGTGAAGTTCGTGCGCGAGCATCACTACCCGAGCTTCCTGGAGTACGGCGAATACCCGTACGCCACCGCCGACGAGATCAAGAAGGCATTGCGGCTGAAGGCGGCCTTCTCGACCATGCTCGATCAGATGCAGTAAATGCTCGAGTTCGACGACATTCAGCACATCCTGCTGACCCGCACCCCGGCGATCACGGGACGCTACGAGTTCCTCTCGTTCGACACGCCCGCAGGTGGCCGGGCGTGGCTCACTGAGTTGCTCGAC
>DASXJI010000428.1:0-13485 GCA_036497495.1 Mycobacterium sp. | reverse complement strand
TTCTCGGTGCCCACCAACCAACTGCCCGCCAGCGTTTTCGACGACCCGCACGCCGGCCTCAAGTACGACCCAGAGGACAGCTCCGAGCAGCTGGTGATCGTCGGTGAGCGTGCCGCCGGTGCGCACAAGCTCGACTACCAGCCCATCGCCGACGACATCCGGGCGGCAATCGCCGTGCGGCACGGAGTGACCGTGCGCGACGTGCTGTTGGTACAGGCCGGATCGGTGCCCCGGACCTCCAGTGGCAAGATCGGCCGCCGCGCATGCCGCGCCGCCTACATCGACGGCACCCTGCGCAGCGGTACCGCGGCCCCGAACTCCTTCCCTGACCAAGCCGATTGATCGCGACTATGACTGACACCGACCTCGAATCCGCATTGCCGTCGACCGATGGCGGTGCCGCGCCCGCGCGCACCGACATGACCGTCGCCGAGGTACGGCGTTATCTGCGCACCTGGATCGGGCAGGCCACCGGGCAGTCGCCCGACGGGATCGGCGAGGCCACACCGATGGTGGAGCTCGGCCTGTCCTCACGCGACGCGGTGGCGATGGCCGCCGACATCGAGGACCACACCGGGGTGACGGTGTCGATCGCCGTCGCCTTCGAGCACCCGACGATCGAATCGCTGGCCAACTGGATCGTCGAGGGCGACCCCGAGACCGAAACCGGTGACGACGACACCGACTGGACCCGCACCGGGCCGGTCGAGCGCGTCGACATCGCCGTGGTGGGCCTGGCCACCCGGTTGCCCGGCGACATGAACACACCCGAGGAGACCTGGCAGGCGCTGCTGGAGGGTCGCGACGCGATCACCGACCTGCCCGAGGGCCGCTGGTCGGAGTTCATGGAAGAGCCGCGGCTGGCCGAACGGATCAAGAAGGCCCGCACCCGCGGCGGCTACCTCAGCGACATCAAGGGATTCGACTCCGAGTTCTTCGCGCTGTCCAAGACCGAAGCCGACAACATCGACCCGCAGCAGCGGATGACGCTGGAGCTGACCTGGGAGGCGCTCGAGCACGCCCGCATCCCGGCGTCCAGCCTGCGCGGCGAGTCCGTCGGCGTGTACGTCGGCACCTCGGTGATGGACTACAGCTATCTGGCGATGTCAGACCCGACCATCGCCCACCCCTATGCGATCACCGGTACCGCGAGCTCGATTGTGGCCAACCGGGTTTCGTACTTCTTCGACTTCCACGGCCCGTCGGTCGCGGTGGACACCGCCTGCTCGAGCTCGCTGGTCGCCACCCACCAGGCGGTGCAGGCGCTGCGCAACGGTGAATGCGACGTCGCGATGGCCGGTGGGGTCAACGCGCTGATCACTCCCGCGGTGACGCTCGGCTTCGACGAGATCGGCCAGGTGCTCTCGCCGGACGGCCGGATCAAGTCGTTCTCATCCGACGCCGACGGCTATACCCGCTCCGAGGGTGGCGCGATGCTGGTGCTCAAGCGCGTCGACGATGCACGCCGTGACGGCGACCAGATTCTCGCCGTGATCGCCGGCAGCGCAGTCAACCACGACGGCCGATCCAACGGGTTGATCGCGCCGAACCCTGACGCGCAGGCCGATGTGCTGCGCCGGGCCTACAAGGACGCCGGCATCAACCCGCGCACCATCGACTACGTCGAGGCGCACGGCACCGGCACGGTGCTCGGTGACCCGATCGAGGCTCAGGCGCTGGGCCGGGTGATCGGCCGTGGCCGCCCCGCCGACAAGCCCGTTCTGCTCGGCGCGGTGAAAACCAATGTCGGACATATGGAATCGGCGGCCGGTGCGGCCAGCCTGGCCAAGATGGTGCTGTCGCTGCAGCATGACAAGCTGCCGCCGTCGATCAACTACGCCGGGCCCAATCCCTACATCGACTTCGACGCCGCGCATCTGCGCGTGCTGGACACCGTGGCCGACTGGCCGCGCTACGGCGGGTATGCGGTGGCGGGTGTGTCCAGCTTCGGCTTCGGTGGTGCCAACGCCCACCTGGTGCTGCGGGAGGTGCTGCCCCGCGACGTCATCGAGCGTGAGCCCGAATCGCAGCCCGAGGCTGAGACAGTGGCAGCCGGCGAGGAGCACAGCGAGCTCATCGGCGGGGTGCGTTTCGACGAGTACGGCGAGTTCATCGATTCTGCCGAATCCGGTACCACGCCGGCCGGCGACGAATACGAACTGCCCGGCATCACCGACGAAGCCATCCGGCTCAAAGAGATCGCGCTGGAAGAGCTTGCAGCCGAAGAGGTTCCGGTACCCGTGGTACCGTTGGCGATCTCGGCGTTCCTGACGTCGCGCAAGCGCGCCGCCGCGGCCGAGCTGGCCGACTGGATGGAAAGCCCTGAGGGCCAGGCGTCGTCGCTGGAATCGATCGGCCGTGCCCTGTCACGACGCAACCACGGCCGTTCCCGCGCAGTGGTGTTGGCCCACGACCACGAAGAAGCCGTCAAGGGTCTGCGCGCGATCGCCGATGGCAAGCAGAAGCCCTACGTGTTCAGCACCGACGGGCCGGCGACCAACGGCCCGGTCTGGGCGATGGCCGGTTTCGGTGCGCAGCACCGCAAGATGGGCAAGAACCTGTACCTGCGCGACGAGGTCTTCGCCCAGTGGATCGAGAAGGTCGACGCGCTGATCCAGGACGAGCGGGGCTACTCGATCCTCGAGCTGATCCTCGACGACTCGGTTGACTACGGCATCGAAACCAGCAACGTCGTGATCTTCGCGATCCAGATCGCGCTCGGCGAGGTGCTCAAGAGTCATGGCGCGAAACCCACTGCGGTGATTGGCCAGTCGCTGGGCGAACCCGCATCGGCCTACTTCGCCGGGGGCCTCTCGCTCGCCGACGCCACCCGGGTGATCTGCTCGCGCTCGCACCTGATGGGTGAGGGCGAGGCGATGTTGTTCGGCGAGTACATCCGGTTCATGGCGCTGGTCGAGTACTCCGCCGACGAACTCAAGACGGTGTTCGCCGACTTCCCCGGCCTGGAGGTGTGTGTCTACGCCGCGCCGAGTCAGACCGTCATCGGCGGCCCGCCCGACGAGATCGACGCGATCATCGCCCGCGCCGAGGCGGAAGGGCGCTTCGCCCGCAAACTCCAGACCAAGGGCGCCGGCCACACGTCGCAGATGGATCCGCTGCTGGGCGAGTTCTCCGCTGAGCTGCAAGGCATTTCGCCGAGCAGCCCGAATGTCGGGATCTTCTCGACCGTGCACGAGGGCACCTACGTCCGGCCGGGTGGCGAGCCGATCCACGATGTCGCCTACTGGCTCAAGGGCATGCGGCATTCGGTGTACTTCACCCACGGCGTGCGCAACGCCGTCGACAACGGGTACACCACGTTCTTGGAGCTCGCGCCGAACCCGGTCGCGCTCATGCAGATCGGGTTGACCACCGCGGCCGCGGGATTGCCGGACGCACAGCTGATCCCGACGCTGGCCCGCAAGCAGGACGACGTCGAGTCGATGATCTCGGCGATGGCGCAGCTGTTCGTGTTCGGGCACGACCTCGACATCCGCACACTTTTCACCCGTGCCGCCGGTCCCGAAGACTTTGCAAACATCCCGCCGACCAAGTTCCGGCGCAAGGAGCACTGGCTGGACGCGCACTTCTCCGGCGACGGCTCGGTGCTGATGCCCGGCACGCACGTGGCGATGCCCGACGGCCGGCACGTCTGGGAGTACGCGCCGCGTGGTGAGAGCGATCTGGCCGCCCTGGTGAGAGCCGCTGCGACGCAAGTGCTTCCGGATGCGGTGCTGACCGCCTCCGAGCAGCGCGCCGTGCCGGCCGCCAACGCCCGGCTGGTGACGACGCTGACCCGTCACCCGGGTGGCGCGGCCGTGCAGATCCACGCTCGCATCGACGAGTCCTTCACGCTGGTCTACGACGCGCTGGTGTCGCGGGCCGGCCAGACCTCGGTGTTGCCGACCGCCGTCGGCGCGGGTGCGGCGATCGCCGCGACGCAGACCGCGGTGGCCGCGCCGGTCGCCGGGCCCGCAGCCGATGAGCCCGTGGCCGACGCCGTGACCGACAGCCTGACCGCCCGTCAGGTGGGCGCGCTGGCCCGCTGGTCGCCGGATTCCGGTGAGACGATTCGTGATCGGCTGGCGGCCATCGTGTCGATGGCGATGGGTTACGAACCCGAGGACCTGCCCTGGGAGGTCCCGCTGGTCGAACTGGGCCTCGATTCGATGATGGCCGTGCGGATCAAGAACCGCGTCGAGTACGACTTCGACATGCCGCCGATTCAGCTGCAGGCGGTCCGCGACGCCAACCTCTACAACGTCGAGAAGCTGATCGAATACGCGATCGAGCACCGCGACGAGGTGCAGGATCTGCACGAGCGCCAGAAGACGCAGACCGCCGAGGAGATCGCCGCCGAGCAGGCCGCCATGCTGTCGGGTGCGACGCCGGCATCGTTGACGGCACCGGCGCCCGACCCTCAGGCCGAGCCCGAGACGCAGCCGGACGCCGCCATTCCGCCGCCGCCGACCAATCCGGCCGGCCCAGCCGCACAGCCGAACCTCGCGGGTGCCGCGCAGGCACTCAACCAGCAGGCCGTCGCCGCGGCGCTGAACTCCGACATCCCGCCGCGGGATGCCGCCGAGCGGGTCGCCTTCGCCACCTGGGCCATCGTCACCGGCAAGTCGCCGGGCGGCATCTTCAACGCGCTGCCGAAGTTGGACGATGCCGCCGCCACCAAGGTGGCCGAGCGGCTGTCCGAGCGCGCGGAAGGCACCATCACCGTCGACGCCGTCAAGTCCGCCGGCACCATCGAGGAACTTGCGACCGCCGTGCGCGAATTCCTGGAGGCCGGCCAGATCGATGGCTTCGTCCGCACGCTTCGGGCCAGGCCCGAAGGCTCGACCAAGCCAGCGGTTTTCGTGTTCCACGCCGCGGGCGGCTCGACGGTGGTCTACGAGCCGCTGCTGAACCGTCTGCCGGCCGACACCCCGATGTACGGCTTCGAGCGGGTCGAGGGGGCCATCGAAGAGCGTGCCGCGCAATACGTTCCGAAGCTGCGCGAGCTCGGCGGCAACGGGCCGTTCATCCTGGCCGGCTGGTCGCTCGGCGGTGCATTGGCCTACGCGTGCGCGATCGGGCTCAAGCAGCAGGGCTGCGACGTGCCATTCGTCGGGCTGATCGACGCGGTGATGCCTGGCGAGCCGATCCTGCAGACCAAGGAGGAGACCCGCAAGCGTTGGGACCGCTACGCGCGCTTCGCCGAGCGGACCTTTAACGTCGAGGTTCCCGAAATCCCTTACGAGCACCTCGAACAGCTCGATGACGAGGGACAGGTCAAATTCGTGCTGGATGCCGTTCAGCAGACCGGTGTGCAGATCCCCGGTGGGATCATCGAGCACCAGCGCACGTCGTATCTGGACCAGCGGGCGATCGACACCGCCGAATACCAGCCGTACGACGGCCACGTCACGCTGTACATGGCCGATCGCTACCACGACGATGCGATCACCTTCGAGCCCGCCTATGCGATCCGCAAGCCGGACGGCGGCTGGGGCGACTACGTCGCGGATTTGGAGGTCGTGCCGATCGGTGGCGAGCACATCCAGGCCATCGACGAGCCGATCATCGCCAAAGTCGGTGCGCACATGACCCAGGCGCTCAACAAGATTCACGCCGAGCAGAAAGAAGCCTAAGTGACCACCAAGACCACCGCTGAGTTGCTGGCCGATCTTCGCGAAAGGCTTGAGACGGCCAAAGACCCCGGTGATCCGAAGGCGATCGCGCGGCGCGACAAAAAGGGAATCCCGAGCGCCCGCGCCCGCATTCACGCGCTGGTCGACCCCGGCAGCTTCCTGGAGATCGGCGCCCTGGCACGCACGCCGGGCGACCCGGGTGCGCTCTACGGCGACGGCGTGGTCACCGGCCACGGCCGGATCAACGGCCGGCCGGTCGCCGTCTTCAGTCACGACCAGACGGTGTTCCAGGGCTCGGTGGGCGAGATGTTCGGCCGAAAGGTGGCCAAGCTGATGGAGTGGGTGGCCATGGTCGGTTGCCCGATCATCGGCATCAACGACTCCGCCGGTGCGCGCATCCAGGATGCGGTCACATCACTGGCCTGGTACGCCGAGCTGGGCCGCCGGCACGAATTGCTGCGCGGCCTGGTGCCCGAGATCTCCATCATCTTGGGCAAATGCGCTGGGGGAGCGGTCTATTCACCGATTCAGACCGATCTCGTGGTGGCGGTCCGCGACCAGGGCTACATGTTCGTCACCGGCCCGGACGTCATCAAGGACGTCACCGGCGAGGACGTCAGCATGGATGAGCTTGGCGGCGCCGACGCGCAGGCCCGCTTCGGGAACATCCACCAGGTCGTCGAGGACGAGGCCGCCGCGTTCCAGTACGTGCGCGACTACCTGAGTTTCCTGCCGGCCAACACGTTCGACGACGCACCGGTCGTCAACCCCGGACTGGAACCCGAGATCACGCCGTCTGACCTGGAGTTGGACACCATCGTCCCGGACAACGACAACGCGGCCTACGACATGCACGAGGTTCTGCTACGCATCTTCGATGACGGCGACGTCTTCGACGTCGGCGCACAGCGTGGCCAGGCGATCATCACTGCGTTCGCCCGGGTCGACGGCCGCCCCCTCGGGGTGATCGCCAACCAGCCGATGCACCTGGCGGGGGCGATCGACAACGAGGCTTCCGACAAAGCGGCCGGCTTCATCCGGTTCTGCGACTCCTACAATCTGCCACTGGTTTTCGTCGTCGACACTCCGGGCTTCCTGCCGGGCGTCGAGCAGGAGAAGGGCGGCATCATCAAGCGCGGCGGCCGGTTCCTCAACGCCGTCGTCGAGGCTGACGTACCGAAGGTGACCATCACGATCCGCAAGTCCTACGGCGGCGCGTACGCGGTGATGGGGTCCAAGCAGCTGACCGCCGACCTGAACTTCGCCTGGCCCACCGCGCGCATCGCGGTGATCGGCGCCGACGGTGCGGCGCAGCTGCTGATGAAGCGGTTCCCTGACCCGACCACGCCCGAGGCGCAGCAGATCAAGAAAGACTTCATCGAGGGCTACAACCTGAACATGGCGATCCCGTGGATCGCCGCTGAGCGGGGCTACATCGACGGGGTCATTCAACCGCACGAGACCAGGCTGCTACTGCGTAAGTCGTTGAACCTCTTGCGCGACAAGCAGATCAGTTGGCGGACGAACCGCAAGCACGGCCTGACGCCGATTTAGACCTTCGCGGGGAAGTCGGACGTGTAGAACTCGGCCGGGCTCTGCGAATTTGCGCTCGCCCGTCGGATGAACACCCAGACCCCGGTCGTGCCGGAGCGAAGGCCGTCCCGCACCGTGGTGTTCGCGATTCCCGCGCCGTCGCTGTCGAGACCGGCCACCGCGACGCCCGGCCCGGGAACGTCGCACGGTGCAGTCGACGCCCGGGGTACCTGGATCAGGCTGACGTCGTAGTGGGTGCCCGGCTGGCCCGACTCGGCGAGGTGCACGTCGGCGGTGGCGGTGCCACCGTTGACGTGGATGACCGCGGACGCCGTGCCGCGGTCGGTCGACGAGCGGTCGGGGATCGGGGAGAAGTCACACGCTCGCAGAATGCTTCGCATGGGAACCACGGTGCCGCCTTCGGCGGCCGCTGGAGCGGTCGAGCCCGCGAGCGCGACAACAACCGGTACTGCACAACGCATTAGCGCGGAAGGCGTAATTGACATTTCGTCAACTATCCCCGCACGCACGGCAGAAAAACCACGCTTAACTAGGAGAGATGCCTTACACGAGGCACCCCGGTGTGACGTGCGACACGGCGGTGGTGCTAGTGCTGCTTGCCGTCGCGCCCTTCCTGGCTCTGCACCTTTTCACCCGTCTCGGTGGACTCCCGGAGTTCCTTCTTCGTCTTGGCGGCCTCGTCGGCCAGTTCGTCAATCGATTCGTCGCCCTCTTCAGCGCGCATGTTCGCCTCCCGCCGGTGGTCTACCCGGCATCGGCCGCGCTGAACCGACCCCCTTGAGACGTCGGCGTGGCAGGACACCGACGGCATCGAACGGATCGTATTCACCACATAAAACTGGGCGGCAACAGCCAACGCCGTTGCCGCCCAGACTAGTTACGTCCTAGCGTGTCGACTTCTCACGAGCCTCGGCGGCCTTCTCCGCGGCGCGCGCGGAGCTTGCCTCAGCTTCCTTCTTAGCCACGTCGCGCTGTGCTTGGGCCTTCTCCTGCTGCGCACGGCCCTCTTTGCGCAGAGTCTCGTGGTTGACCACGATCCCGATGATCTCTTTGGCCTTACCCTTGACGTCTTCGACGATGCCCTTAATGGCCGCTTCGGGTCCGCTGCTCATAGTCGCTCCTTTTCGCTTGGGGTATCCCAAAGCCATACCCGTCGCCGGCGGGATCGGAACGTGAGGCAGGTCACGCCGCGGCCTGCATCGTCGCCGCTAGGGCTTATGGACGCGGCTCCTTCTCAGGCCGCTACGCGGCCTGCATCGTCGCCGCTAGGGCTTGATCCTGATCTTTCCCGGCGACCACCAGCCGAAATGGGTGGCCGTGCCGAGCTCTAGCTCGGCGGGCGGAGCATCGACCAGCGTGTCGAACTTACGCAGAGAGCCCCAGTCGCGGGCCCAGTCGTGAGACAGATAGGTGGCCATCACATGGGCACGCAGCAGCAGGTCGGTGATACCCAGCAGGCCGCCGTTGACGCCGTCCTCCCAGGTGTCGGTATCCATCTTCTTCGCCAGGTAATCCGGCGTGATGCGGAACTTGGGGATGTCGGCGACGCCGTTGGAGTGCAGCATCGGCTGCTGGCACGGGAAGGCCAGGCCGACCGCCCAGTCCAGCAGCACCGGCTGCGTCGACCCGACATATTCCTGCACCGAGCGCAGTTCGGGCACCCGCGGGGGCGTGACCGCCACCCAGTCCTCCGGCGTCAGCGACAAGTCTTCGGCCACCACCCGGACCGCGGTGGCGTCGGCGGGGATCTCGGATCGGGGGTAGCGCAGGTTGCGCCACGCCTTCGGCTGCTCGCCGTAAAGATCGTCGGGTACCAACCGCCCGGCCGGCAGCACGTCGCCATTCGGCGCACGCTTGCCGTATTCCAGCACCACGGTCTGCCCCTCAGTGTGGTGATGCAGCACGCTGTTGCCCTCGATCTTGCCCGCGGCAGTCACCACCACCAGCGGATGGCCTTGGTCTGCGGGCGGCAGCTGGTACCACGCCGAGGCCAGCTTGCTCTGCTGCTGCGCGCCGGTGGTGTAGCTACCGAGCACCGGAACCCGTTGTGGATCAAGGCCATACGGTAGCGGCACCGTCGAGCCGTTTATACCGGCCGTCTTCAGCTTGGTCGGCGCATCCCAGTCGTAGTCGGTGCCGGGCTGGTTAGGATGCATCACCACCGCCTCGGCGACGGTGTGGTCCGGTATTCCGTTGGGGCTGAAGCCAACCGGGTTCGTGCCACCGAGCGGGCCCAGGGGGCCCCAAGAGCCTGAGTCGCCCGGCAGCGCCGGCATGGAGCCCGCGTTGGTGTCCGGTTCGACGAGGACGTCGTCGGCAAGCCCGCAGCCACCGGCGAAGGCGCGGATGTTCGATGAGCCGTTGGAGAACGTGGGGTACTGCCGGACGATACCGATCACCATCGACGCGATGAAAACCAACGCCATGAAGCCGGCGGCGAGTGGAATCGGCGCCACGGTCAGCGCGCGCGCCAGTCCGCCCTGCCCGCGACCGCGGGGGGCGAAGTGCAACCACGCGGCATACAGTGCGGTCGCGACGAACAGCACGAAAATGACTGTGCTGACGCTGATTCCGCCGAGTTTTGGCGTCGCGGCATTGAATGGTACGCCGTAGCTGGACACATACCACCAGCCGTTCGTGGTGGCGAAGCACAGTGCCAGCACGAACATCACCGCGGCCAGGAACGCCATCCGGTTACGCGACCAGCGCAACACCGCGGGTGACACCAGCGCCGTCGTCAACGCTGCCATCGCCGCGCCCACCGCCGCGAACAGCCCGAAGTGGTGCACCCACTTGGTCGGGGTGAACATCAAGAAGAACATCGTGCCGAAGATGACACCCATCAGCCGCCAGGCCGGTCCGCGGGCCACACCCGGAACCCGCTTGCGGCGCAACATGATGAACACCGCGGTGAACAGGCACAGGGCGGTGATCAGGAAGCCGAACCGGCGCGACAGCGAACCGTCGACGGTGGGCAGGAACAGGTAGTAGTAGCGCAGGTTCTCGGTGTACCAGGCCTGGCTGGGTCCGATCGCGGTGCGAATCCTGGTGGCTTCCAACACCGTTGACAGCGTCTGGTCGGCGAACACCACCGTCAGGATCACCGTGCCGGCGGCCAGCATCGGTGCCACCAACGGCCAGGTGCCGACCACCCGATGACGTCGCACCAAAATTCGCAGGATCGGACGACCACCGGCCACCAACGCGGCCACCGCAATCAGGCCGGTGGGCTGCACGCCCAGGGTGAATGCCGCGGTCACCACCGCCAGCGCCGCGGGCGTCAGCCGGCTGTAGCGCATCGACCGCTCGATCAGCACGTAGGTGATCAGCGAACCGACCGCGATGATCGGCTCGGGCCGAAGACCGTTGTCGAACGGCATCCACGCGGTCAGCAGCACCAGGCCGGCGGCCCAGTTGGCGGCTTTGCTCTTTGCCACCGCGGGCCCCAGTCGGGGCAGCACCTCACGCGACAGCAGCAGCCAGCAGACCAGCCCGGCGACCAAGTCGGGCAACCGGATCCACAGACTCGAGTCGCTGACGTGCGTCATCAGCGCCAGCAGGTTGTAGTACCAGCCGAACGGATCCTCCGGGCTGCCGAACCAGCGGAAGTAGTTGGACATGTAGCCGGCCCGGTCGGCGACGCGGGCCATACCCAGGATGTAGCCGTCGTCCGACGAGTTCGCCCCGATCACCCACCACAGCACGAACCCCGAGATGATCGTCGCGTCGGCAAGGGTGAACGTCCGCCAATTGGCCGGGATCAACCGGCGCATCCGGTGACCGTCAAGCTGGTCGAGGCGCCACAGCGCTATCAGCGCGACGATCGTCGCCAGGATCGCGCCGACCATTGCGAACAGCTTCAAAGTGGTTGGGGTGGTGGAGAACCGGGTGTCGATGGTCGCCGACATCTGCAAGCCCGGTGGCGCGGGCCCAGTCAGATCGGTGAACACCCCGACGATCTGCGGGCGCAGGTTGGGGTCGGGGTAGCCGCTGCGCAGCTCGGTGCCGCCCGGATTCTTCAGCCCGACGAAAGTGGCGTACGTTCCGGCCAGCGTCGAGGTGATGTCGATGCTGGAACATCCGGGGACACCCGCGCCTCCCGCCACTTGGTCGCGTGGCACCGACAGGATCACCACGTTGCGGTCGGTGACGTCCACGCGTTGCCTGCTGACGACGATGAACAGCGCGTTGAGGTTGGCGTCCTTGCCTTTTCGTGGTGCGGTGCCCAGCACCACCCCGCCGGTCGGCGGCATGTCCCGTACCACCTCGCACGGGACGGTAGCGTGGAAGTCGACCGGAGTCAGCGAAATCAGCGGCGCGGTAACGCTTTTCAGCTGACCTTGCTGCGGCCAGTTGAGGTTCGCCGTGGTTTGCACGACCGGCAGTAGCGGCGTGGCCACCGACAGCACGAATCCGATCAACCCGGCGATGGTGGCCACCCAGCGGGTCAGCTTCACCGTGTCGCGCGCAGTGGTGGTCGGGTGCTCGGTCTGTGTGGTCACGGAAGTGCTCGAATCGGTCCTTGTCGGCTCCAGCCGTACACGGTGGTCGTCCCCTGCTGGATAGTGGCGATCGGCGCGACATCGTCGGGGAGCCACCGATGGTACTGCTCGACCTGTCCCCAGTCTCGATACCAGTCACCGTTCAGATATGTCGGGATGGTCGACGTCCACATCAGCGTCTGGGTGAACAGGAACGGCCCGCCGGACTTCGACGCCTGCCACAGGTTCGATGACGCCGACGTCTGCTTGTGGTCCGGCTGGATGCGGTAGGCCGGAAGCTCGGCCACCCCGAGGTGCTCGGAAAACGGCCGCTGGCAAGGGAAGTTTGCGGCAGTCGCGATGTCCATCAGCACCGGCTGCTGCGGCCCGAGCAACTGCTGCAGCGTCTTGGTCACCGGCACCCGCGGCGGCGTGAAGGCGAACCACTGGTCCTCGCTGAGGTTGGGGTCGTAGGCGACGATGCGGGCCACGTTGGCCTCCGGCGGCGCCCAGCTCATCGGGAAGCGCAGGTTTCGCCAAGCCGGCTGCGGCCCGATGTCGATCGGGAACATCAGGCCGAGCGGCTGCACGCTGCCGTCGGGCTTGGTCGCGCCCCACTGCAGCCGCAGCGACTGGCCGTACATGAAGTCGCCGTCCTCCTTGTACGACCAGATGGCCCCCGCCGCGGCGACCACGACCAGCGGCCGATCCGGTGTGCGGGGCGGCATCTGGTACCACGCCGAGGTGGCGGTGGCGGCGCGGGCGTTCTCGCCGTAGCTGCCCATCACCGGGGTGCGCGCCGGGTCGAGGCCGAACGGCAGGGCGGCGTGCGACCCGTTGACACCAGTCGGGCCCTTGCCGCCGGCGGTGCCGGCCGAGTCGGTGATCGAGGCGTTCGGCTTGTTCGGCGACGCGTCGGAGTTCACCACGCCCGGCTTGGTCACCACCGGGTCGGACTGCAGGTTGTCGCCCACTCCCTGCGGCGTGAAGCCTACCGGGTTTACGCCGCCGAGTGGACCGTCGGGTCCGTATTGCTGGCCCGGAACAGGTTGCAGCACACCCTCATTGGGGTCCGGCTCGGCCAGCACGTCGTCGGCCATCGCGCAGCTGCGCGGCGAGAGGCCGGAAGCGATCGCGGCGAAGTTGGCTTTGCCGGTGGTGTACATCGGGTAGCGCAGTACCGCGCCCTTGCCCAGCGATGCGACTTCGCCGAAGACCATGATCACGGCGACGACCAGCAGCGGCGTGGACGCCAGCACGCGGTTGCGACGGCTATCGGTGACTTCGGTGTGCCCGGCGTAGTCCATCCGGAAGTGCTGCCACGCGGCGAGCAAGCCGGTCGCTATCGACAAGGCCAAGAACATCGACGTGACCGGATGGCTGGCGATCACCGGCTGGATGTCGAACCACGGGACGCCGTAGTTGTTGACGTAGAACCAGCCGTTGATCCCCGAGGTCGCCCACGCCAGCATGAACAGCAGCGCGGTCACATACAGCGTCAGGTTTCGGCGGTTGTGCAGACCGATGCGGGCCAATGCGAACGCGGTGACCGCGCCGAGTGCGCCGGCCAGCCCGGCGAACGCACCGAACTGAATCGCCCACTTGGTCGGTGTCGCATGCAGCAGCAGCAGGCCGATCGCGGTGGTGCCGACCAACCGCCACGCCGGGCCCCTGGCCACACCGGGCAACGTGCCGCGCCGCAGCAGCACGACCAGCACGCCGAACAGGCAGAGGAGCATGATCAGCACCGCGAAGCGCCGCGTCATCGATCCCTCGGCGTTGCTTTCCACCGTCAGGAAGTAGTAGCGCAAAAA
>DASXJI010000427.1:0-3524 GCA_036497495.1 Mycobacterium sp. | reverse complement strand
GCTCTGGTTCTGAAGGTGAGAGGGGAAGCGTGATGGTAAATGTCGAGCCTTCGCCGACGCGGCTCGATACGGCAATTCGGCCATCCATCGCCCTGACCAGTCGGTTGGCAACCCACAGGCCGACGCCATAGCCACTGCCCCGGTGTTGGGTCACCGCCTGCTCGAACCGCCCGAAGATGCGGGCCTGCTGATCAGCCAGCATCCCGATACCGCGGTCCTGCACCTCCAGGCACGCGGAGCCCTCACCCGACCGGAGCCGCACGGTGACGGGCTTGCCCGCCCCGAACTTAAGCGCATTGGAGAGCAGGTTCTCGACGGCTTGCTCGACAGCAAGCCGATCCCACAGGCCGACGACGCTTTGTTCAATATCGAGGTCGAGCGGGCTCCCCCCGCGTCTGGCCGCAACTGCGTATTTCTGAACAACCACGAGCACGAGGGCGGAGAGATTGCGCGTTCCGACGCAAACCAGCCGGTGATTCCGATCGAAGCCAGCCGGTGATTCCGACGCAAGCCAGCCACCGATTCCGAGGCAAACCAGCCACGCTGAAGGGGTGAGCGGCGTGGTCTGAGGGCAGTCGTCCACCGAGGGCAGACTGCTCCCCCACAGCAGGGGGAGCACGATGCCAGCCGAGAGACTGCCGATGCGTCAGGTTCGAGAAGTTCTTCGTCTCAAGCATGCTTGCGGCCAGAGCGGGCACCGTATCGCCGCCGCGATCGGGATCAGCCGCTACACGGTCGCGGAGTATCTGCGCCGGGCGGCGGTGGTGGGCATCACCTGGCCGGTGCCACCGGAGCTCGACGATACGGCGTTGGAGCGAAAGCTGTTTACGCCGCCCGGGTTCGTTGCGACGGAGGCGGCACGGCCACAGCCGGACTGGTCACGCCTGCACACCGAACTGCGCCGTCCCGGCGTCACCTTGCTGCTGCTCTGGGAAGAATACCGGGCGGGGCAACCGGAGGGATACGGCTACAGCCGGTTCTGCGACCTGTATGCGGCGTGGCGCGGTCGTCTGTCGCCCACCATGCGACAGAGCCATCCGCTCGGTGAGCGGCTGTTCGTCGACTATGCCGGGCAAACCGTCGAGGTCATCGACGCGATCACCGGCGAGGTGCGCACGGCGCAAATCTTCGTCGCCGCCCTTGGTGCCTCCAACCTGACCTATGCGGAAGCACGCTGGACACAGGGGCTGGCGGACTGGATTGGCTGCCACGTCAATGCCTTCACCTTCTTTGGCGGCGTCACGCGTCAGGTGGTGTGCGACAATCTCAAGGCGGGCGTCACCGCGGCGTGTCGCTACGAACCCGGCATCAACCGCAGCTACGCCGACATGGCGGCGCACTACGGCACTGCGATCGTGCCGACGCGGGTGCGCAAGCCGCGCGACAAGGCCAAGGTGGAGGTTGCCGTCCAGCTCGTACAGCGTTGGGTGCTGGCCCGGCTGCGGCATCGCCGGTTCGCCTCGCTGGCCGAGCTGAACGCCGCGATCGTCGACCTCGTTGACGCACTCAACAACCGTCCGATGCGCCATCTGGGTACCAGTCGCCACGCGCTGTTCGAAGCGACCGAGCGCGGCGCCTTGTTACCGTTGCCGTTGGAACCTTACGTCTATGCCGAATGGCGTCGCTGCCGCGCGGGCATCGACTACCACGTCGAGGTGTATGGACACTGGTATTCGGTGCCGTCCCGGCTGATGCGCGAGACAATCGAAGCGCGGATCACCGAGCGGACCGTGGAGCTGTTCCACCGCGGCACACGCATCGCCAGCCACATCCGCAGTCCGCTGCGTGGGCGTCACACCACGATTGCCGAACACATGCCGAGCGCGCACCGGCGTTACGCTGATTGGACGCCAACACGGTTGAGGCGTGAGGCAGCGGGGATCGGCCCGTCCACGGCCGCCCTGGTCGAGCTGATCCTGCATGCCAAGCCACACCCCGAGCAGGGCTTCCGCGCCTGCCTCGGCATCCTGCGGCTGGTACGCACCTGGGGGGCCGAACGGGTCGAGGCGGCCTGCCAGCGCGGCATCGATATCGGCGCCCGCAGCTACAGCTCGATCGCTTCGATCCTGCGCAACAACCTCGACCGAGCGTACCGCCCGCAATCCGTGCCGGACGAGCCGCCGGTTCAGCACAGCAACATCCGTGGCGGCCGTTACTACCATTGAGGAGGACATCTTGCTTCACCATCCCACCACTGACCGCCTGCGCGAGCTTGGCCTTGTTGGCATGGCCCGTGCCCTGGAGGAGATGCGGCGCCAGCCGGATAGCGCCGCTCTCGACTTTGAGGATCGGCTCGCCCTGATGGTTGATCGCGAACGGCTGGAGCGCGACACCAAGCGCCTGCACACCCGCCTGCGCTTCGCCGGGCTGCGCGTGCAGGCGACGCCGGAAGATGTTGATTATCGCACCGCTCGCGGCCTCGACCGTGCGCTGTTCCAGATGCTGACCGGCGGCGAATGGATTGAACGCCATGAAAATTTGTTGGTCACTGGGCCGACCGGAACGGGGAAGACATGGTTAACTTGTGCCCTGGGACACCGCGCCTGCCGCGATAATCGCTCGGTGCTCTACCATCGGGTGCCGCGGCTGCTCGAGAACCTTGGCCTGGCCCGCGGCGACGGTCGCTATCCCCGCATGCTCAAAAGCCTGGCCCGCGTGCAGGTGCTGATCCTGGACGACTGGGGCATCACGCCATTGACCGCCGAACAGCGGCGCGACCTGCTGGAGATCGTCGACGACCGACACGGCCGCGCCTCCACCGTGGTGACTAGCCAACTGCCGGTCGCCCATTGGCACGAACACATCGGCAATCCAACCATTGCTGACGCCGTGCTCGATCGCTTGGTTCACACTGCGCACCGTATCGAGCTCAAGGGCGAATCATTGCGCAAACTGCGCGCCGCGAGAGCCGTCAGACTTGACGAAACCGCGGGCTCCTGAGCCGAATGTTGCCGCCCTCCGACCATGCTGCCGACCCGGCTGGCTTCCGTCGGAATGCCTGGCTGGCTTCGATCGGAATCGGTGGCTGGTTTCGGTCGGAATTGATGGCTGGCTTCGTCGGAATCCGCAATGGTTACGATCGCGCTGGCATTTGGCTGGGCGTTCTACCTGCCGACCGGCTCGGCGTTGCTGGCGTTCATGGCGGTGCTGTTCTTCCTCGGCATGTTCGGTGGCAATTTCGCGATCTTCAGCCTGTGGCTGCCAGAGTTGTTCGGCACCGAGGCACGCGCCACCGCGTTCGCGTTCTGCACGTCGGTGGGCCGCTTCATCGGCGCCGGAGTGAATTTCGGCCTCGCTGGTGCCGTGGCCGCAATGGGCACCCTCGGCACGCCCATCGCCTTCACCGCGATCGCATTCGGTCTCGGCCTGCTAATCATCCCCTTTGCGCGCGAGACTCGCGGCGAGGTCCTGCCGGATTAGGTCGAGGCTGGCTTGAAGACGGTAGCGGCCTCGATCTCGGCTACGTTGGACGGGCGTGGGAACGGGGTGGGCGGATTCTCGCCGGGTCGGCGCGGGCGGCCGAT
>DASXJI010000426.1:0-2405 GCA_036497495.1 Mycobacterium sp. | reverse complement strand
CGCATTCTCTCGCGCCTACGCCTTGGCTTTGGCAAAGAGCCCGGACCAAGACAGCCTGATTGCGTTCACTGAGCTACTCGACGCCGCCGCCGACGAGCTTCGCCTTCACCGCGGCTACGCCGCCCGCTGGGACGTCGACCTTCACCAAGCTGCCGACCCGGCCACGGCGGCGTATACCAACTTCTTGTTGGCGGTCGCTGCACTGGAGCCGGTTGGCCACATCGCGGCGGCGATGACGCCGTGCATGCGGCTCTACGCCTACCTCGGCCAGCAGCTGGCCGCTCAGACAAAACCCGACAGTCCTTATCGCGAGTGGGTGATGACCTACTCCAGCCCGCAGTTCGAGGCCCTAGCCCGACGTGTAGAGGGCCTGCTTGACCGCTACGGCGGTGATCACGACCGCCTGGCCGTCCTGTATCACCAGGCGATGGAACTCGAACTGCAGTTCTTCGACGCTATCGCCGGATGCGAGAGACCATGACTGGGATGCTGATGGGCCGTCACACCGCCGCGTGGCAGGCTCAATGGCACGCAACGGTCCGCTATCGCGTTGTCCGCCACAGCCGCTCGGCGACGAGCATCGCGCACACGACAGCCAATCGGGTGAATTTCCCGGGCACTACGCAACATCGTTCCTCGTGTTAGACAACTGCCTCCGCCAAAGCCTCCCTGTCCGCGAGGAAAGGCATGGGCAGATAATGCGAGGTCAGCAACGACTCCATCGCGCTGCTCGGGATCGGTCGCGACAGCAGAAAACCCTGCGCCCGGTGGCATCCATGGCGCATCAAGGTCCGTGCGGCAGCCGGGGTTTCGACCCCCTCGGCAACTAATTGGAGATCGAACGCCTCAGCAAGCCCGATGATCGCGCGGACGATCGCCAGATCATTGGCGTTGGTGTCTATGTCACGCACGAATCCTCTGTCGATCTTGAGCATATCGATTGGAAGTGATTTCAGGTGCGACAAGACAGCGTAGCCGGTGCCGAAGTCGTCGATGGCGATCTGGACCCCGACTTCCTTCAACTCCGCGAGGGTTCGCTGAGTGCTTTCGATGTCGTGAACCATTGCGCGCTCGGTGATCTCCAGGCACAGTGAGCCGGCGTCGATGCCGAACTCTTCGATGGTGTCGGCAACATTGCGGACGAAACCGCGGGTGGCCAGTTCCAGAGGCGACACATTGATGCGCAATACCGCGATCTGTCCCACGCCCCGTGATCGCCATAGGCTGAATTCGGCGCAGGCGTGTCGCAGGACCCACCGGCCCAGTTCCCCGCCGAGGTCCATTGATTCGGCTATGCCGATGAACGAATCCGGTAGCAGCAGCCCTCGCGTCGGGTGCCGCCAACGGACGAGCGCCTCGGCCGCGACGATGGCGCCGCTCCGCAAGTCGACCTCGGGCAGATAGTGGAGCAGCAGCGCTTGGCTGTCGATGTCGCCCTGAAGGTGGAGTTCAATGTCGTTGCGGAAAAGCCTCTTGAGGGAAATGTCATCATGGGCCACCGTGACCTGGTTACCGCCCGCGCGCTTGGCCGCCATGACGGCTTCATCGGCGCGATGAAGTAAATCGGTGCCGTCGTCACGTCCCGGCACCCCGACCGCCACCCCGATACTGACAGTGCGGGTGATCGTATGACCGCATATCGACAGGCGTTCCCGCACCGTCGTAAGCAGCTGATCAGCAAACAATTCCGCGGTATCGATTGGCATCGGCCGATCCGGAACGACGACGAACTCGTCCCCGCCCAGCCGAGCGATCATGCTCGGGTTTCCGGCGGACGTACGAAGCCGCTCGGCAAATATCTGGATGAACCAATCGCCGACGGTATGGCCGAAGCAATCGTTGATCGCCTTCAGCCGGTCGAGGTCGAAATACAACAAGGGGACAGGTCCAGGCTGTCCTGCTGCGAGTCTGTCGGCAAGGTGCGCAACAAGCGCTCGACGATTGCGCAAACCGGTCAGATCGTCATGATCGGCGAGATAGCGAAGCTTTTGTTCAGCGGCGGTGCGGGCCTGTACCCCTGCAAACATGCACGCGACTGCCTCGAGCGTACTGATCACTTCCGGCTTCCACTTCCTGCCACCGAATTTGACGATGCCCAGCGCCCCGGTTGTCACTTGCCTTGCAACCAGTGGTGCGACAGCTACCGTGGGCAATGCGGCGTGGCGGCCTTCCGCGATCCAATGCTGGTAAGCGCCCTCCATCTGATCGGGCTTGATCACGATTGATTTCTTGGCTCGCTCGCCTAGCGCGAGTACGGGGTCGGCGCTGCTGAAGTGGACAACGGCCAGGGGATCCGGGTTGGGAACGTTGGACCGAGGTGGCCACTCCGCGACCAACACGGAGGCCCCGATGTCGTGGTCGTTGTGGCGTAAGAAGCTGTAATCCAAATCGAACTGCTCGACGAG
>DASXJI010000425.1:0-5631 GCA_036497495.1 Mycobacterium sp. | reverse complement strand
TGTCCGGTTCGGCGGACCCCAGGCCGCGCTGCAGGCCGAGACCGACGACCGGCTCCGCCGGGATGCTCGGACCGCACTCTCGGACCTCGGCGCGTTCGACCTCGACGTGCGATCCTCTTCCGAGGATCTGCTGGCCGCCGCCGTGCTCTGCCAGGCTGCCGGCGCAACGGCCCTCCCCTATCCGCTCGTCGAGGAGCTAATGACGACCGACGGCGCCCGGCTCGCCTTGGTGAATCCCGAAGCACCCCGGATCGATCACGGCGACTTGGCCGGCGACTGGATCGCTGCCGACCTCGATGGCACGCGCTACCGGGCGCAGCCGTCGTCACGCACCGCCGCCAAGCTCGGACCTTTCCTGGTTCCGGCCACACTGGGGCCGCCCGACGGGACGGTGCCCGCCGCCGACGTCGATCTGCATCTGACGCTGGGGTCCTGGCGGATCGTCGGCGCAGTGCAGCAGTGCCTTGAGATCACTCGACAGCACGTTGTCGCGCGGATGCAGTTCGGCAAGCCGCTGGCGGATTTCCAGGCGGTCCGGTTCACGGTCGCCGACGCCGCTGTCGCGGCACGCGGGCTTCACGAGCTCGCCAAGTACACCATCAGCCGAGTCGAATCTGTTCCGGCGCAGGTGCGTTCGGCTGACGCGCTGATCCTTCGCCTCAAGGCAGGCGAGACCGCACGACTAGTCCTGCGCGCCGCGCACCAGTTACTGGGAGCGCTGGGCTTCTGCGACGAGTCCGACGTCAGCGTGCTCGACCGGCACACGCAGCCGCTGATCCGGCTGCCGGTCAGCACCGAGGTGCTCGCGATGCGGCTGCTGCCCGGCATTCGCGACGGGGGGTTCGAGACGCTGTTTTCGGGACCGGTATCGGCGTGAGGCCCGTCGCTGCTGATGAGGCCTCCCAACCGATTGACGAAGGAATTCCGTTCGGCGCCAAACTTCAGCAGCTCGCCGAACAGCGTTGTGACGATATTGCTCTGACCGTCATCGCGCGTGACGGTACGGCGCCCTCGATTTCCTTCTCGGAACTTGACCGCCGGGCCAATCAATGGGGACGGGCACTGACAGTCGGCGGCGCTGAGGTCGGTTCGCTTGTCGCACTGGCGATTCCCAATTCGGAGCACCTGGTGCTGGCCGTGCTGGGTTGTTGGAAGATCGGCGCTGTCCCGGTTCCGATGCGCTGGGATCTGCCCGACTGGGAGCGGTCCCGGGTGCTGGAGGTCATCGACGCGGTGGTCACCGTCGACGAACAGACGCTGTCGACATTGACCGCACGCGCCGGCGACGAGTCCGACGACCCGCTGCCGGCGGTCGTATCCCCCATCGCGAACGGGATATGCAGCAGCGGATCCACCGGCCTGCCGAAGGTCATTCTCACTCTGGCGCAAGGCATGTGGACGCCAGAGTCGTCGTTCCCGTTCCTGGCCGCCTGGGCGCCGACGCCGCAGCCGCAGACCATCCTGGTGCCCGCTCCGATGTATCACACCAACGGCTTCTCACCGATGACCTACCTGCTGGGCGGCGACCGATTGGTGGTGCTCGAAAAGTTCGATGCGGCAACCTTTGTGGACGCAATCGAACGCTACGGCGTCACCAACTTCACCGCCACACCGACGATGCTCGCGCGCATCGCGGCCCTTGCCGATATACGTCAGCGGGATCTATCCAGCATCGCGTGGATCTTGCAGGGCGCCGCGGTGATGCCACATGCGCTGCTACGCACCTGGTTCGACCTGCTCAGCCCGGAACAGGTCGTGATGGCTTACGGGATGACCGAGGGCCTGGGAATCACCGCATTACGCGGGGACGAGTGGCTGGCGCACGTTGGCAGCGTCGGCCGCGGTTTCCGGGATACCGAAGTGCGCATCCTGGACCCACAGGGTGAGCCGGTGGGTCCCGGTGAGCTCGGCGAGATTTATCTGCGCTCGCCGATGAGCGCCGGATACCGCTATCTGGGCGGCGCTCCGCTGCTGCCGTCGACACCCGACGGATTCCGCACAGCAGGCGATATCGGCCACGTCGACGCCGACGGCTATCTCTACATCGCCGACCGCCGCAGCGACATGATCATCACCGGCGGTGCCAATGTCTTTCCCGCCGAGGTGGAATGCGCGCTCGCCGAACACGAAGGCATCGCCGACGTGGTAGTCATTGGACTCTCCGACCGCGAGTGGGGACGTCGGGTGCACGCCGTGGTCCAACTGGCCGACAGCACACAGTTGCTGACCGAACGGGATGTCATCGTCTATGCGAAGACGAGGCTGGCCGCGTACAAGGTGCCCAAGACCGTGGAGTTCGTCGACCAGATCCCACGCACGGCCGCGACCAAGGTCAACCGCTCAGCGATGGTCGAAGCCCGCGGCGGCTGATCACATCAGCGGGGGCCCGGGATTGAGCCAGCGCGTCGAATTGTCGGTGTGCCCGATGTATTGCGGGCAGTAGGCGGAAATGGCAGCGCCGATGAAGTAGCTGGACTGCTTCATCGAAAGATCCGTCTGCTTCATCACCTTCATCGCGAGGATCGCGGACTTATTGCTCTGATCTAGTCCTGCGCAAATGGTGTGCCCCATGGAGATCGCGGCGTTTTGATCCGGAAAGACGATCCCGCCCTTGGCGAGGGCATCAACGAACGCACCGTCGTTCGGATCCGCTGACGCCAGCGCTGGCGAAAACAGCGCCACGACAAAGAGCAGAACGGCACACGGAATCGATCGGGTGGTGCGATCGAAGGCCATACGTGATGCTAGCCGAGATCGAGACGCTTCTCTCTGCTGCCGAATCGTTCGGTGGCGAAGTGTCAGCTGATGCTGTTGACGGCGGCGGCAACCCTGGTCTGGAAGTCGGCCGGCAACGGGATATAGCCGAGCGGGGCGAGGCCTTGCTGTCCGGTGGTGACGGTCGATTGCATGAACGCCTTCACCGCCGTACCCACTTGAGCGTCAGGGTATTTGGAGCAGACAAGTTCGTAGCTGGCCAGCAAAATCGGGTAAGCGCCCGGCGTTGTGGTGGCGTAGACCTTCGAGAGGTCGAGAACGAGGTCATTGGGGTCATGGCCCTGACCTTTGATCGTGACGTCCGAGATGGTCTTGCCGACCCAGTCATTGCCGATGCCGACGACGCCGCCGCCGGTCTTGATTCCGGCCACATCGAGGTGGTGCTTCATCGCATACGACCACTCGTTGTAGCTGATCGCACCCTCGGTGTTCTTGACCGCTTCCGACGTGCCCTCGTTGCCTTGGGCGGAGGTTCCCACTCCTCCATTGAATGTCTTGCCGGCACCCTTGGTCCAGGCGCCGCCAGATGCGGCCTGCAAGTACTGCTGGAAATTGTCGCTGGTTCCGGACGCGTCGCTGCGGTAGATGACGTGGACGTCCTCGGCAGGCATGTTTCCGTTCAGCGCGGTGATGGCCGGGTCGTCCCAACGCGTGATCGCGCCGCTGAAGATCTTGGCGAGCGTGGGTGCGTCGAAGTTGAGGACGTCGGACGTCTTGACGTTGAAGGTGATCGCGATCGGACCGAAGACGGCAGGCAGGTTCCATGCCTCGGTACCGCCGCAGCGCTGCTTGGCGCCCGCGTATTCGCCACCGCTCAGCGGTGAGTCCGAGCCGCCGAAATCGGTCTTGGCCGCGAGAAAGTCGGCGACGCCGGCGCCCGAGCCGGTGGCAGCGTAGTTCAGCTGCTTGCCCGTGCACGATTCCTCGTAGCTCGTGATGAAGTGGCTCATCGCGTTCGCCTGAGCGGTCGAACCGCTACCGGTCAGGTCTTGCTTACCCCCGCAGTCGACCTTGACGCCCTTGGCGTACTTCGGCGGGGTGTCAAAACCCGTACACGCGGAGAGCGCCAGACTGCCCGCGACCAGCAGGCTGGCGGCGGCCATAAATCCCTTGTGCTGCTTCACGTTTGCCTCCTCGAAAACAACCTGTCAGCCGCACATCGGCCGCCCGTTCGCCGGGCCGGATATGCCACGCCGTACGCGCGTCAGCGCCGCGCGTCGCTTCGAGCACGTCCGCGAGCATTAAACGTCACCGATAACGACATCGAATGAATCCGGAAGCAAACAACAGATGAAGCCATTGTCGGGGTCCGGAGAGTTTGGCGAATTCATCGGGGTGTTAGCGGCCGTTCAGTTGTCTGACTTAGCGTCTGCGGGGTTGACGCTGGTCAGCGTGGGTCACGCACGCCAGTGAAACCGCGCTGCATCGCCGCCTTAGCAGCGTCGGGTAGGCGAGGTCGATGGCAACGACTCTGAGAGAGGTGACATGACCGACACGCTCGACAAATCACAGGTACCGAAGGTCAACGGAAAGACGGTGCAGGAATACATCGACGAGTTGCCCCAGTGGCCCGACGGCACGGCGCTGAAGTCAATGCCGATGACCGCGATGCAGTTCCGGATCTGGGCGCTGGCCTGCGCGGGCAAGTTCTTCGAGGGCATGGTCGTGTTCATGACCGGCGTTGCCCTGCCGCTGATTTCGATCCAATTCCACCTCAATGCGGCCGAGAAAGGCATGGTGACCGCGTCCTCCCTGGCGGGCATCCTGGTCGGTGCGACGGCCCTCGGTGGTTTGGCGGACAGCTACGGGCGCAAGAGGATGTTCATTGTGGAGATGATCATCTTCGCAGTGTTCCTGGTGGGTCTGACGCTCGCCCCCAATTTCATCACCCTGGTCATCTGTCTGTTCGGGGCCGGTATCGCACTGGGCTGCGACTACCCGACCGCGCACATGGTGATCTCGGAGAGCATTGCGACCTCGATCCGAGGCCGGCTGGTGCTGAGCGCCTTCGCATTCCAGGCCATCGGAGCGTTCTTCGGCACAGCGCTGGGCTTCGGCATCCTGTATGCGAACCCGAACCTGGGCGCGTGGCGGATGATGTACGCGGCGGCAATCGTGCCGGCGATCCTGGTCGTCATCGGGCGGTTGTTCGTCACGGAGAGCCCGCACTGGCTGGTGGCGAAAGGCCGGACCGTGGAAGGCGAGAAGGCCACTACCCAACTGCTCAAGCGCACCCCGCAGTACCCCAAAAGCGTGTCGCTAGGTCACTTGGCCGACGAGGCCAAGGCCAAGGCCGCCGAAGGTCACGGGTCCTACCTATCGCTGTTCAAGAAGAAGAACCGTCGCGCCACGATCCTGGCCTCGGTTCCGTGGTTCCTGCAGGACCTGGGCGTCTACGGCATCGGCATCTTCACACCGACGATTCTGGGCGCCGTCATCGGCAAGGAGTCGAAGTCGCACGGGCTGTCTGACACCATCCACAACGACATCCTGGGCGCCAAGGGCTCGGCCATGATGGACGTGCTGTTCGTCTTGGGCGTCATCGTCGCCATCCTGCTGGTGGACAGAGTCGGACGAATCAAACTGCAGATCTGGGGCTTCATCGGCTGCGCCATCGGCCTGCTGCTCTCCGGGCTGTCCATCCGCCCCGACGGCAGCAACGTGATGTGGTTGCTCTTCCTCGGCTTCACGCTGTTCTACTTCATGGTCAACTTTGGGCCGAACGCCATGACGTATCTGCTTGCCGGCGAAGTCTTCCCGACCGAGGTCCGGGGCAAGGGCGCCGGCTTCGCCGCGTCCTTCGCCAAGATCGGCGCGGTGTTGACAGCGTTCCTGTTCCCCATCCTGCTCAAGACC
>DASXJI010000424.1:0-12213 GCA_036497495.1 Mycobacterium sp. | reverse complement strand
ATCTCGTCCATTCCGGCGGCGTGGTAGCCGCGGTCAACGAAAATGTCGCTGGCAGCCATGAGCAATTGGCCCCGACGCTCGTCACGAGGCAGCCGGTTGCCGCGCCGAGCAGAGGTGCCGGGCTTCACCCCGCTCCGTCCGGCGGCGTTGGCAAGATCGCTCATCCATTCCTCAATCTGCTTGTCATAGTGCCGATGTTGCGAGTGCGCGGTCGATCGCAAGAACACTACTACCCGCCTCGCATTTTCGATCATCCCTCACGGCCTCAATGTCCGCATGGCGGCGTCTTACGAGCACCTTCGGGCGCGCCGAGAGTCCCAGCTAGCGGCCGTTGTGCCATCCTGGGAAAGTGACCTTCGACCCCGACCGGCGCGGGGGCAACCGGACACCGGTTCTTCGCGACGACTGGCGAGAACCGCTGCGCGCCCAGCGGGACCCGCTGGCGTGGGGTGGCGAAGGGCGGGTCCGGTCGAATCGGGACACCAACCGTTTCCGGAAACAGAGTTGGCTGGGACGTTTCGTGTCGACCTACGGCTGGCGCGCATACGCGCTGCCGGTGCTGGTTGCCGTCACCGGGGTGGTGCTCTACCAGACCGTCACCGGGACCAGCGCGCCCGCGCCCGTGTCCGGACAGCCGGTTCAGGGTCCGCCGAAAATCGGCGCGGTGGGCACGGTGATCGTCGATGCCCCGCCCCGCGGTCTGACCCAGTTCGACGCCAGCCTGCCAACCGGGATGCTGCCCAACGGCGGCCCGTTCACCGGGGCGGCCGCCAAGTCCTGGCATATGGTCCCGGGAGTCACCCCGCAAGTCGGCCAGGGTACGGCGAAGGTCTTCAAGTACACGGTCGAGGTCGAAAACGGCATGGACCCCACCACGTTCGGCGGTGACGACGCGTTTGCCGCAATGGTCGACCAGACGCTGGCCAATCCGAAGAGCTGGACACACGACGCGCAGTTCGCGTTCGTCAGGGTCGACGCGAATGGCCGAAACAAACCCGATATCCGCATCTCGCTGAGCTCGCCGATGACCGTTCGGGAAGGCTGCGGGTACGAGTTCCCGCTCGAGACGTCCTGCTACAACCCGTCTTACGGGGCCGGGCTCGAGCCGCGAGTCTTCATCAACGAGGCACGTTGGGTGCGCGGCGCGCTGTCTTTCCAGGGCGACGTGGGTTCCTACCGGCAGTACCTGATCAACCACGAGGTCGGCCACGCCATCGGCTACCTACGCCACGAACCCTGCGACAAACAGGGCGGTCTGGCTCCGATCATGATGCAGCAGACGTTCTCCACGTCCGACGACGACAACTCGAAGTTCGACCCGGAATACGTCAAAGCGGACGGGAAGACCTGCCGGTTCAACCCCTGGCCGTACCCGATCGCCTAGCCGGGCGATTTGGCCTAGCCGGGAGACGATGCAGAACGCAGCGCGTTCTGAGGAGGAGCCGGGCGATTTGGCCTAGCCTCGGTGGGGTGTTGCCGCCGCTAGTTGAGCCGGCTGCTGCCGAGTTGACCCGCGACGAGGTCGCCCGCTACAGCCGTCATCTCGTCATCCCCGATCTGGGTGTCGACGGGCAGAAACGGCTGAAGAACGCGCGGGTGCTGGTGATCGGCGCAGGGGGCCTCGGCGCACCCGCGCTGCTGTACCTGGCCGCTGCGGGCGTCGGCAGGATCGGCATCGTCGACGACGACGTCGTCGAGGAGTCGAACCTGCAACGCCAGATCATCCACGGCGTCTCCGACATCGGCCGGCCCAAGACGCAGTCCGCGCGCGACTCGATTATGGCAGTGAACCCGCTGGTCGACGTGCGCCTGCACGAGGTTCGGCTGTCTGCGGCCAACGCCATCGGCATCTTCGAGCAGTACGACCTGATCCTCGACGGCACCGACAACTTCGCCACCCGATATCTGGTCAACGACGCCGCGGTGCTGGCGCACAAGCCCTACGTCTGGGGGTCGATCTACCGCTTCGAAGGTCAGGTATCGGTGTTCTGGGAGGACGCTCCCGGCGGCCGCGGCCTGAACTACCGCGACCTGTACCCCGAAGCACCCCCGCCCGGCCTAGTGCCGTCGTGCGCCGAGGGCGGTGTGCTGGGCGTGCTGTGCGCCTCGATCGCGTCTGTGATGGGCACCGAGGCGATCAAGCTGATCACCGGACTCGGTGAGCCCCTGCTGGGTCGGCTGCTGCTGTACGACGCCTTGGCGATGAGCTACCGCACCATTGCGATCCGCAAGGACCCGGCCGCGCCGGCGATCACCGGGCTGATCGACTACGAGCAATTCTGCGGAGTGGTGTCCGGGCCTTCTGCTGTTGACGCTGCGATCACCCCTGGTGAGCTGCGCGACTTGCTGGATGCCGGCAACAAGGTCGCGCTGATCGACGTGCGTGAGCCCGCGGAGTGGGAGATCAACCACATCGACGGCGCCCAGCTGATTCCGAACTCATCGATCAGCTCCGGCGACGGCCTGTCCCGGCTGCCCCGCGACCGTACGCCGGTGCTGTATTGCAAGACGGGGGTGCGGTCCGCCGAGGCGTTGATCGCGGTCCGCAACGCCGGGTTTGCCGACGCGGTGCACCTGCAGGGCGGCATCGTGGCCTGGGCGCAGCAAATGCAGCCCGACATGGTGATGTACTGACCCGCCACGCGAAATTGCGAGTTCGTGTCTAGTCCCGGGACTTCGCTGGGCCCGTTTAGGCTAATCGCGTGAGTGTCGACCCGCCGCCAGAGCACGTGCTGTCGGCGTTCGGCTTGAGCGGTGTGCGGCCCGAACCCCTGGGCGCTGCGTGGGAGGGCGGCTGGCGCTGCGGTGAGGTGGTGCTGTCGATGGTCGCCGAGAACGCCCGCGCTGCGTGGTCGGCACGGGTGCGTGAGACGTTGTTCGTCGATGGTGTTCGGTTGGCGCGGCCGGTCCGCTCGACCGATGGACGGTACGTGGTGTCCGGTTGGCGAGCAGACACTTTCGTGGCCGGCCAGCCCGAGCCGCGGCACGACGAAGTGGTGTCGGCCGCGGTGCGGCTACACGAGGCCACCGGCAAGCTGGAACGGCCGCGTTTTCTGACGCAGGGACCCACCGCGCCGTGGGCCGACGTCGACGTCTTCATTGCCGCCGACCGTGCCGCCTGGGAAGATCGGCCGCTGCAGTCGGTGCCGGCCGCGGCCCGCTCGGCATCTCCTACCGCGGACGGGCAGCGGTCGGTCGAGTTGATCAATCAGCTTGCCGGGCTGCGGCGCCCGACCAAAAGCCCCAACCAGCTGGTCGACGGCGATCTCTACGGCACCGTCCTGTTCGCGGGTGCCGCCGCCCCGGGGATCACGGACATCACGCCGTATTGGCGGCCCGCGTCCTGGGCGGCGGGAGTGGTCGTCGTCGACGCGTTGTCGTGGGGCGAGGCCGACGAAGGCCTCATCGACCGCTGGAACGCGCTTCCAGAGTGGCCGCAGATGTTGTTGCGCGCGTTGATGTTCCGGCTCGCCGTCCACGCGTTGCACCCCCGTTCGACAGCTGCTGCCTTCCCCGGGTTGGCGCGTACCGCCGCGTTGGTGCGGCTGATCCTCTAGTCGGGCTCATCCTCTAGTCAGGGAAGGCGTAGCGGACGTCGTTGAGCGCAATCTTGCCGTCGACGGCGAGAACCCCTTCCGCCCTGAGCAGTTCCAACTGCCGGGTGTTCAGGTGCCTGGCCGGCTGTCCGGATGCGGTGATCACCCGATGCCAGGGCAGGTCGGACGAGTCGGTGCGCATGATCCATCCGACGATGCGCGGGCTGGAAAGCTTTGCGGCAGAGGCGATGTCGCCGTATGTCGACACCCGGCCGGCGGGTATCGAGGCGACCAGCGCGCGCACCCGCTCGACCTGATCGTCAGTCACCGGTGCCACGGTCAGCCCATCCGTTCGCGGATCAATGCAGCGACTTCGGCCGGTTTGATCTCGGCCACCATGTGATCGCAATCGAATGTCAGAAACTGAAAATCGGCGCCCAACTGCACGTGCAGTGCATCGATCAGCCGGTCGGTGACGTACGACGGCGACGTCCGCGCCGCCCGCACAAGGGTCGTGCCAATTGTCTTGGGCGGCAACACGATGTCGCGAGCCAGCTCGCTCCAGTAGGCCATCATCGCGGGCAGGCTCAGCCGCCAGGTGCACCGCCCGCCCGGCAGCTCGACGAGGTGTTCGCCGAGTTCGGCATCGACCACCGCAGGGTCTACATCCGCCCACGAGCCATTGGTTTTGGCCGCCCGGGCTTCGGCGGCGTCGGAATAGTCCGGGGAGGCCAGCATCGCGTCGGCGATCTCACCCATCCACGCCCCGTCCAACCCGATGGCGGGGTCGAGTAAAACCAGTCCCGCGATTCGGCCGGGGTGGGAGGCGGCCAGGTGCATCGCGACCGCGCATCCGAACGAATGCGCCGCCACCACGACGGGGTCGTCGGCATGATGCTCGAGCAGCTCGGCCAGCGCGGCAACGTTGGCGTCGATCGTCCACGGCGCCGCCCATGATGACCTGCCGTGCCCGATCAGATCGGGTGCGGCGACGGCGATTTCGGGCAGGTGCTCGCTGGCCAGCGTTTCCCAGCGCTTGCCGTGCCCGGTCAGCCCGTGCAGTGCCAGCAGTCGTACGGGACCGGGCGGGCCGAAGCGGTGCACGTGCAGGCGGGTCACGCGTTGAATGGTGCCAGCCGGGCGGTCACCCATCGTCGGCCGGGCCGACTTGTCGGACCCCCGTGGTGTCATTCCCGCTATGTCTTACCGCTGGGGCCCGGAGGCCCGCACTGTGCTCGATCCCGATTTGCGCGGGATGGTGCGTGTGCTCGGTGGGCCGGGAACGGGTAAGAGCTCGTTGCTGATTGACGTCGCGGCCACGCGCATCCATGCCGGCGCCGATCCAGAATCAGTGTTGCTGCTGACCGGTTCGGGCCGCATCTCGGCGCAGGCGCGTAGCGCGCTGACGGCGAAGCTGCTCGGGCCCCAGAACATCGGTGCCCGCCCCGCGGTGATCCGGGAGCCGTTGGTGCGCAGCGTGCACAGCTACGCGTTCGCGGTGCTCCGCCTGGCGGCGCAACGCGCCAGCGGGCCGCCGCCCAGGCTGGTCACGAGCGCCGAACAGGATGCGGTCATTGCCGACTTGCTGGCCGGCGAGATCGCCGACGGTCCCGATGCGTCTACGCTGTGGCCGGCCGAGCTGCGGGCGGCCCTGGGTACTGCCGGTTTCGCCGCCGAATTACGTGAACTGCTGACCCGTTGCGCCGAACGTGGGGTCGATCCTGCGCAACTCGAGCGGGTGGGCCGGCTGTCAGGTCGTCCCGAATGGACGGCCGCCGGCCGGTTCGCGCGCAACTACGAACAGGTGATGCTGCTGCGCGCGGCCGTCGGGACGGCAGCGCCGCAGGCGACGACTCCGGCGGTGGGCGCGGCCGAACTGGTCGGGGCCGCACTGGAAGCGTTCGCCATCGATCCCGAACTGCTGGCGGCCGAACGCGCCCGCATCGGCGTTCTGTTGGTTGACGATGCGCAGCAACTCGATCCGCAGGCCGGCCTGCTGGTGCGGGTGCTGGCTGCCGGCACGGAGCTCACGCTGCTGGCCGGTGACCCGGACCAAGCGGTGTTCGGCTTCCGCGGCGCCGAGCCGACGGCGCTGCTGGGTGAGGGCACGCCGGCGGTCACGTTGGTGACGTCGTACCGCTGCGCTCCGGCCGTAGCGCGGGCCGTTTCCGGCATCGCCGGGCGGCTTCGCGGCGGCGGTGGAATCGAGGGCACCGGAGACGATTCCGGTTCGGTGACGGTGAAGCTCGCCGCCTCAGCCAATTCCGAGGCAGCGATGATCGCCGACGTGCTGCGTCGCGCGCACCTCGTCGACGGCGTGCCGTGGTCGCAGATGGCGGTCGTCGTCCGGTCGGTGCCGCGCGCCGCGGCCGGCCTGCCGCATGCGCTGTCCCGGGCCGGTGTTCCGGTGGCCCCGTTGGCGGCCGCCGGCCCGCTGGCTGCGCAACCCGCGGCGCAGGCGCTGCTGACAGTGCTGGCCGCCACCGCCGACGGGCTGAACGGCGAGCACGCGCTCGCGCTGCTGACCGGGCCGATTGGTCGCGTCGATCCGATTTCGCTTCGGCAGCTGCGACGGACGTTGCGCCGAGCCAAAACCGATGGACCCTCAAGGGAATTCGGCGACCTGCTGGTCGAGGCATTGACCGGCGGCTGGTCGGCCCGGCTGGCAGCGGCTCAGGCCAGGCCGCTGCAGCGGGTCCGCGCGGTGCTGGATGCCGCCGCGGGCTCGCATCGGCGGGGGGAAGATCCGCGCTACACGTTGTGGGCGGCATGGCACCGCTCTGGTTTGCAACGCCGTTGGCTGACCGCGTGTGAGCGCGGTGGCACATCCGGCGCGCAGGCCAGCCGTGACCTCGACGCGGTGACGGCATTGTTTGACGCCAGCAACGAGTACCTGTCGCGCACCGCCGGTGCGTCGCTGCGCGGGCTGATCGACCACCTGGTCACGCAGCAACTGCGGGCGGTGGGGCCTGAGCCGGCGGCCATCGGCGAGCAGGTCGCCGTGCTCAGCGCGCACGCGGCGATCGGCCACGAGTGGGATCTCGTGGTTATCGCCGGCCTGCAGGAAGGGTTGTGGCCCAACACGATTCCACGCGGGGGAGTGCTGGGCACGCAGCGACTGCTGGACGTGCTGGACGGGGTTGCCGAGAACGCGTCGATGCGGGCACCGCTGCTCGCCGAGGAGCGGCGACTGCTGGTGGCCGCGATGGGCCGGGCACGCAGGCGGTTGATCGCGACGGCCGTTGACGGAGAGGCGAACGGCGACGACGAAGCCGGGATGCCGTCGCCGTTCTTCGCCGAAGTCGCGCAGTGGTCCACCGGATCCGCCGACGCTGCTGTGCCCGATGGCGGCGACCCGCTGCGCCCGGCTTCGCCGCGCTGGCGATCGCCGCTGCAGCCGGTGACGGCGCCGCGAGTGCTGTCGGCGAGTGCGGTGGTCGGTCGGCTGCGCGGCATGGTGTGCGCGCCGCAAGGCGTGGTCAGCGATGCGATGCGTAACTGCGCGGCAACACAATTGGCCCGCCTGGCCGCGGCGGGCGTGCCGGGCGCCGACCCGGCCGGCTGGTATGGCATGTCACCGGTCAGTACCACCGAACCGATGTGGAGCGGCGATGACCACGTGGTCACGCTGACCCCGTCAAGCCTGCAGACGTTGACCGACTGCCCGCTGCGCTGGCTGGCGGAGCGGCACGGCGGGACCGATCCGCGCGATCTGGGCTCGACGGTCGGTTCCGTGCTGCACGCCCTGATCGCCGAGCCCGCTGGCAGCGAGGCCGAGCTGCTGGCCGCCCTGGAGCGGGCGTGGCGGCAGCTGCCGTTCGAATCGCAGTGGTATTCGGCCAACGAGCTGGACCGGCATCGGGCGATGATCGAGACGTTCCTGGCCTGGCGGGCGCAAACGCGCGGCGAGCTGACCGAGGTCGGCGTCGAGGTCGACGTCGACGGTGTCCTGGACACAAACGTGCGGCTGCGCGGCCGGGTCGACCGGATCGAACGCGACGCCGCGGGCCGGCTGGTGATCGTCGACGTCAAGACCGGCAAGTCACCGGTCAGCAAGGACGATGGGCAGCGGCACGCCCAGCTGGCGGCCTATCAGCTCGCGGTGGCCGAGGGCCTGGTGGCTCACGGTGACGAACCAGGCGGCGGGCGGCTGGTGTACCTGGGGAAGACGGGCGCGGCAGGCGCCACCGAACGCGAGCAGGACCCGTTGACGTCCGAAGCGCGTCAACAGTGGCGTGATCGCATCCGCGACGCGGCCGATGCGACGGCCGGGCCGCAGTTCGTCGCCCGAATCAACGACGGCTGCGCGCACTGCCCGCTGCGGCCAAGCTGCCCCGCCCATACGGGGATCGACGGAAAGGGGTCGCTATGACCGTCCTGGCACCGCCGTCAGCACGCTACAGTCCCAGCGAGTTGGCAAGCGCACTTGGTCTTTTCGAGCCCACCGGGGAACAGGCGGCGGTCATCGCCGCTGCACCGGGACCGCTGGTGGTCATCGCGGGCGCCGGCGCCGGAAAAACCGAGACGATGGCGGCACGGGTGGTGTGGTTGGTGGCCAACGGCTATGCCGAGCCGGGTCAGGTGCTGGGTCTGACCTTCACCCGCAAGGCAGCCGGGCAGCTGCTACGACGGGTGAGGTCCAGGCTGGCCCGGCTTGCCGGCACCGGATTGATCGTCGGCAGCCAGCCTGGTCTGCCGGTCGACGAGCCCGGTGGTGCGCCGGTGGTCGGCACTTATCACGCCTTCGCGGGCCAACTGCTGCGCGAATACGGCTTGCTCTCAACGGGTGTGGGGCAACACGCCCCGATCGAGCCCGACACCCGGCTGCTCAGTGAGACTGAGCTCTGGCAGCTGGCTTTCGACGTCGTCAACGCATACCCCGGTGAACTGCGCACCGAAAAGAACCCGGCCGCTGTCACCACGATGGTGCTGCGGCTGTCGGGTCAACTCGCCGAGCATCTAGTCGACACTGACCAGCTCCGCGATACCCATGTCGAGCTCGAACGGCTGGTGCACACCTTGCCCGCCGGCCCGTACCAGCGGGACCGCGGCCCGAGCCAGTGGTTGCTGCGAATGCTGTCCACCCAGGCCGAGCGCACCGAGCTGGTGCCGCTGATCGACGCCCTGCACCGGCGGATGCGGGCGGAGAAGGTGATGGACTTCGGCGGCCAGATGGCCTCGGCCGCGCGGTTGGTTTCGGCGGTCCCGCAGGTCGGTGAGCAGTTGCGCAGCCGCTACCGGGTGGTGCTGCTCGATGAATACCAAGACACCGGATACGCCCAGCGCGTTCTGTTGTCGTCGTTGTTCGGTGGCGGCGTCGACGAGGAACTGGCGTTGACCGCCGTCGGCGACCCGATCCAGTCGATCTACGGCTGGCGCGGCGCCTCGGCGACCAACCTGCCGCGGTTCACCACCGACTTCCCGCTGCCCGACGGCAGCCCGGCGCCGGTGTTGGAGCTGCGGACCAGCTGGCGTAACCCACCGTCGGCCCTGCACGTCGCCAACGCCGTCTCGGCGGAGGCGCGACAACGATCGGTGGCGGTGCGCGCGCTTCGCTCCCGTCCCAACGCCGAACCCGGCACGGTGCGCTGCGCACTGTTGCCCGACGTGCAGGCCGAACGGGAATGGGTCGCCGATCATCTGCAGCAGCGCTACCAGCAGGCGGCCGCCGACGGTGTCGCGCCGCCGACCGCGGCAGTTCTGTTGCGCCGCAACGCCGATGCGGCACCGGTCGCCACCGCGCTGCGCGCCCGCGGCGTCCCGGTGGAAGTAGTCGGACTGGCCGGCTTGCTCTCGGTGCGCGAGGTGGCCGACGTGGTCGCGATGCTGCACTTGGTCGCCGACCCGACAGCCGGCGCCGCCGCCATGCGGGTGCTCACTGGTCCGCGGTGGCGGCTTGGCGCCCGCGACGTCGCGGCGCTGTGGCGGCGCGCAGTGGCGATCGCAAGCGCGGCGGAGCCGGGCGCAGCGGGTCGCCACCATCAGGCGGTGGCGATCGACGGTGGACATCCGGCGCGCTCCGCCGAAACAGCTGAGCAGATCGCCGAGTCGGCCGGTCCGCAGGCCGATACCGCGGGCCTGGCCGACGCCCTCGCCGATCCGGGCCCAGCCGTCGGCTATTCGGCCGAAGGGTACCGGCGCATCGCTGCGCTGGCCGACGAGCTGAGTGTGCTGCGCAGCCATCTCAGCCATCCGCTGCCCGACCTGGTGGCCGAGGTGCGCCGGCTGTTGGGTGTCGACTGCGAGGTGCGCGCCGCACTGCCCGGGGCCGGCTGGGCCGGCACCGAGCAGCTCGACGCGTTCGCCGACGTGGTCAGCGGCTACGCCGAGCGGGCCGCCGCCGCGACCGACTCCTTGGCCCCGGTCGTGGGTCTGCTGGCCTACCTCGATGCGGCGGCGGTCGTCGAGAACGGTCTCGCACCGGCTCAGATCGTCGTCGCCCAGAACCGGGTGCAAGTGCTGACCGTGCACGCCGCAAAGGGTTTGGAGTGGCAGGTGGTCGCCGTGCCGCACCTATCGGGCGGGCTGTTCCCGTCGACCGCACAAGCCCGCACCTGGCTCACCGACGCCGCCGACCTGCCGCCGCTGCTGCGCGGCGACCGGTCCACAGCGGGCCTGCATGGCGTGCCGGTGCTGGACACCGCAGATGTGACCGATCGAAAGCAATTGTCGGACAAGATCTCCGCGCACCGTCGTCAGCTGGAACAACGCCGCCTCGACGAGGAGCGCAGGCTGCTGTACGTGGCCATCACCCGGTCCGAGGACACTCTGCTGTTGTCCGGCCACCAGTGGGGGGCCACCGGTATCAAGCCGCGTGGCCCGTCGGATTTTCTAACTGAGCTCAAGGACACCATCGACCAGTCCGCCGCGGCCGGCCGGTCCTGCGGCGAGGTCGAGCAGTGGGCGCCCGCCCCAGCCGATGGTGAGCGAAACCCGTTGCGTGACAGCATTCGCGAAGCAATCTGGCCAGTCGATCCGCTGGCTGATCGACGCGCCGATGTGCAACGCGGCGCCGAACTCGTCGTCGCCGCGATGTCAGCCAACGCGCCCGCGGCGACCGCCGACGCCGAAGAGTGGGCCGCCGACGTCGACGCGCTACTCAGCGAGCGGGCCCGCGCCGCGCAACCGTCAGCGCAACCGCTGCCCAACGGGCTATCGGTCAGCAGCCTGGTGGACTTGGCTCGCGACCCCGAACACGCCGCGCAGCGGTTGATGCGCCGGCTGCCATCGCGGCCGGAGCCGCATGCGTTGCTGGGCAACGCATTTCACGACTGGATCGAGCGCTTCTACGGCACCGAGCGACTGTTCGACCTCGCCGATCTGCCCGGTGCCGCCGACACCGACATCGCCCAGCGTGACGCCGAAGAGCTGGCCGCGCTGCAGGAAGCCTTTCTCGTCTCGCCGTGGGCCGGCCGCATGCCGGTGGCCGTCGAGGTGCCCTTCGAGATGGCGATCGGCGACACCGTGGTGCGCGGCCGCATCGATGCGGTCTTCGCCGAGCCCGACGGTGGCGCAACCGTGGTGGACTGGAAGACCGGCGAGCCCCCGCACGGCTCCGAGGCGGCCCGGCATGCCGCGATCCAGCTCGGGGTCTACCGGCTCGCGTGGGCCGCACTCAGCGGTTGTCGGGAGTCGTTGGTGCGCACAGCTTTTCACTACGTCCGGACCGGTCTCACCGTCGTCCCGGATGCGCTACCGGGACCCGACGAGCTGGCCGAGCTGCTGGCCCGCGAGACGCCGAGCTAGGCGGTGCGCGCGACCTTGAGGGCCGCGACCACCATCGGAATCTGCAACGGCAGCCGAGCCAACGCGATGATCCGCATCGGCCAAGGCTTGCCCCACCACAGTCGGCACATGTTCACGTTGCCGGGGAAGACCGCGACGAACAGCGCGGCCGCCGCCAACGCGGCCAGCCGCCGGGTGCTTCGCACCAATAGCGCTCCACCGATGCCGACCTCGGCGACGCCAGATGCGTAGGTGTAGAACCGTGGGCTGCCGGGCAGCTCGACGGGGATGATGCCGTCGAACCCTTTCGGCGCCACGAAGTGCAGGGTTCCGACACCAAGCAACAGCGCTGCGAGTCGGTATGCGAGAGTCTGGCTGGCGTCGCGCTGGAGACTGTGTGTGATGGCGGTCATGGTTACATTGTGTCGTGCGCTGGGTCGAGCCGATGAACTGTGGTCAAAGTTAGCCGTCAGCGACGCGATCTCGACGAGACGCTCACCGCCCAGCCCGGATACGCGCTGGTCGGCGTCGTGCGCGTGCCGGAGGCGCAAGTCAGTCCGATGCGGGCTATTTGGCGGCGGGTCGCGATCGCCCTGCTCGCCTTGGTGATCGCGGTGGTAACCGTCTACCTCGGCCGGGCCGGGTACACCGACGTGCGAGGCGTGCCGCTGTCGTTCATCGACTGCCTGTACTTCGCCACGATCTCCTTGACCACAGTCGGCTACGGCGACCTCACCCCGTACTCCGAATTCGCCCGGCTGACCAACGTCGTGATCATCACGCCGCTGCGGATCCTGTTCCTTGTGGTGTTGGTCGGCACGACCCTTCAGGTGCTCACCGAGCGGTCGCGGCAGGCCTGGAAGATTCAGCGTTGGAGGAGCAGAGTGCGCAACCACACCGTCGTCATCGGCTACGGCACCAAGGGCAAGACCGCGGTCGCCGCGATGTGCGG
>DASXJI010000423.1:0-6605 GCA_036497495.1 Mycobacterium sp. | reverse complement strand
ATCGCGGCGTCGTTCCACGCTGCCGGCCCGGATCACCAACCAACCGTCGTGGACCCGGTGGCCGAGGGCGCTCACCCGGTCGGCGGCCAGCAACGCGCACCACGCCGTAACCGCGATCCATGCCGGCCACACCCACACGGGTACAACGGATTTCCCGGCAACCGCGGTCATCAGCACCAACGCAACACCGATCACGACCGGAAGCCCCAACGCCCGCGTCCAGCGTCGGGACGCGGCGCGGCGGCCGTGACCGCGCAGCGGCCCGGTGACGACATCCCGATCGCCGACCAGCTCGATCAGCACCGATTCGCCCACGGACACCGGACACGGCGGCAGCAGCACCGACGCCTCACCGGCGCCGTGCACACCGGTCATCACCGCGTCCAGGCGGGCGCCACCGAACAGGCGCACCAATAACGGTTGCCGCAGCGTTCCGCCGCGCAGCCTGCTCATGTCGTAGGCCCGCTCACGAAGGCGCAACAGGCCATGCCGCAAATGCAGAACGTCTCCCTGACACAGCAGCACCAGATTTCCGTAGGTGAGCAGCGACCTCAGCACCGCGAGTAGCACCGAAACCAGCAGAATCGCCCCGCCGACGACTTCGACGGTGCTCGCCGTCCCCAACCGCTGGGCAGCGGCAAGCGCTGACTCGACTGGCCGCGAATGCTGCAGCGGCCCAACGAATCCGCTCTCGTACACCACGCCGGCCGCGGCGGCCAGCGACAGCAGGCCGGACACACTCAAGGGCGAATACCTCAGCCACGACGGCTGCCAGCGAGCCAGCACCACGCCGTCCGCGGAGGTCTCCGCGGTCGGCGTATCGACGTGCTGCGCCGAGTCGGCCAGCAGAATCGCCCGCAGCCGGGGCACCTCGCCGGCCAGGACGGCATTCAACTCGAAGACCCCGGACCCGTTCCCGCTTTTGGCTTCTTGGCCGGTGTTCACTCGCACCACGGCCAGGCCCATCAGACGATGCAGCAACCGCGCATCGCTCTGCACCGAACGAATCCGGTTGAGCGGCACCGACAGTACTTTGCGCTGCAAGAGACCGGCCCGCAGTTGCAGTTGGCCCGACTGCGGGTCTGCGTCGATACGGTAGCTGGTGGTGTACCAGCGCGCCACGCCGATCACGACGGTGTACGCCAACACGGCCACTGTCCAGGATTGGTTGCCGGTAGTCGAACCCAGCACGATCGCGCCGATCAGCCATGGGAGTTCGCGCAGCAGTTCGTGCACCGGGTGAACCAGCAGCATCCTGGGACTCAGCCGCTGCCAGGCGATTTGAGGCGGGCCGGCGGCCGTTGTCACGTAGCGTCCTCGGCGCCGATCGCCGCGATGTCGGTCAATTGCGCAACGACGTGGTCGGCGACGTCCACGTCGAGCGCGACGATGTGCACCGCACCCGCCGAGGAGGCGGTGGTGACGGTGACGTTGGCCAGGCCGAACAACTGGTCCAACGGGCCACGGTAGGTGTCGACGGTCTGTACCCGCGAGATCGGCGCGATGCGCCTTTCCTGGACCAGCCATCCGGTGCGGGTGTACACCGCCTGCGGGCCAATCTCCCACCGGTGCACACGATATCGCCACATCGGCACGACGGCCCCCGAGATCACCGTGCCGAGCACGGTGCCGACACCGAGCAGGATGTGCAGCCACGGCATTCGCTTGTCGAATTCGAACCACACCGCCTGACCGGCCGCCAGCAGCAGCCACGGAACGACGCCACCGATCGCCCATCGCAGCGGTGCGCGCCGGCTGGGCGGATGGGCGGGGTCGACCAGGCTCGCGACCGGCGGGCCAGGGGTGCGGTTGTCCACGCCAACGAGGATGCCACCGACGTGATAGCGGATTGCACCGACACGTCGACCGAGAAAGTGAATGGGTATCGTTTTCTCCGATGAGTTCGAACGGTAAATGGACCACGAGCGACATACCGGACCAGCGCGACCGCGTCGCCATTGTCACCGGCGCAAATACCGGTCTCGGCTACCACACGGCAGCTGCGCTTGCCCAGACCGGCGCCCACGTCGTCTTGGCGGTGCGCGATTTGGCGAAGGGCAACCTCGCGCTGGCACGCATCGTCGCCGCCTGTCCGGACGCCGACGTCACGCTGCAGGAACTCGACCTCAGCTCGCTGGCCTCGGTACGCGCCGCCGCCGCGGCGCTGCGCAATGCATACGCGCGCATCGACCTGCTGATCAACAATGCCGGGGTGATGTGGACTCCCAAGCAGCTCACCGCCGACGGGTTTGAAATGCAGTTCGGCACCAACCATCTGGGCCACTTCGCGCTGACCGGGTTATTGCTGGACAACCTACTGCCGGTGCGCGGCTCGCGGGTGGTGACCGTCAGCAGCACGGGCCACCGGATCCGTGCCGCGATCCACTTCGACGATCTGCAATGGGAACACGGCTACGACCGGTATGCCGCCTACGGGCAGTCGAAACTGGCCAACCTGCTGTTCACCTACGAGCTGCAGCGCCGATTGGCCGGCGATCGGAAGAACACCGTCGCCGTCGCAGCCCATCCCGGCGCGTCCAGCACCGACCTGGGCCGCAACGTGCCGACGCCGATCAAACCGCTGTTCGCGGTAGCAGGCGGCCTGCTCTTCCAGGGCGCGGCGATGGGCGCCCTGCCGACGCTGCGCGCTGCCACCGACCCAGACGTCGAAGGCGGACAGTACTACGGCCCCGACGGCCTGGGTGAGCAACGAGGACACCCCAAGCTGGTGTCCTCCAGCGCACAATCGCACGACGAAGAATTGCAACACCGGCTGTGGACGGTCTCCGAAGAATTGACCGGCGTCACGTATCCGGTCTGACGGCCGCCGCGGCTCCGTAAGATAACCGCGTGGCTCGACGTCCCCGCTGGACCGACGTAAACCCGACGGTCAGCCCGCAACATCTGCTGTCGCTGGTGCGCTCGACCGTTCCGCCCGTCCACCCGGCCGGGCTCCCGTTCATTTCCGCGGGGTTGGGTCTGGCCCTGGTCGGCCGCCGATCCCGTTGGCTGCGCCGGGCCGGTCTGCTGGCCGCCGGAGCCTGTGCCGGCTTCTTCCGGCACCCGCCGCGGGTGCCGCCGACTCGGCACGGCGTCGTCGTGGCACCGGCCGACGGCTTGGTGTGCCTCATCGAATCGGCCGCGCCGCCGCCCGAGTTGGAGATGGGTGACGCGGAACTAACCCGGGTCAGCATCTTCCTGTCGCTGTTCGACGCTCACGTGCAGCGGGCCCCGGTTAGCGGCGAAGTGATCGCTGTGCAGCACCGGCCGGGCCTGTTCGGCTCGGCCGACCTCCCCGAAGCCAGCGACGACAACGAACGCAACAGCGTGCGGATCCGCACCGAGGACGGCGCGGAGGTCGTCGCCGTGCAAATCGCGGGTCTGCTGGCGCGCCGGATCGTCTGCGACGTTCACGCGGGCGACAAGCTATCGATCGGTGACACCTACGGCCTGATCCGATTCGGGTCGCGGCTGGACACCTATCTGCCCGCCGGCGCGGAGGTGTGGGTCAGCATCGGCCAACGTGCGGTGGCCGGCGAGACGGTGTTGGCGCAGCTGCGGTGATCACCGCGCCGACGACGATGCAGCGTGAACCGATGAGGAGGAGTGGCGCTGATTACCGCGCCGGCGACGATGCAGAGCGAAGCGATGAGGAGGAGCGGCGCAAATGACTAGGCCGCGCGGCAGGCGAGTGGTCAACCTGCGCATCCTGCCCAGCTCGATGAGCGTGCTGGCGATCTGCGCCGGGCTGACCTCGATCCGGTTCGCTCTGGAGGGTCAGCCACACGTGGCAATCGCGTTGATCGCCGCCGCCGCAATCCTCGACGGGCTCGACGGCCGAGTGGCCCGCGCGCTGGATGCCGAGTCCCGGATGGGCGAAGAGATCGACTCGCTGGCAGACGCGGTGAACTTCGGGGTGGCCCCCGCGGTGGTGGTCTACGTGTCGATGTTGCCCGGGTTGGCGGCGGGATGGGTAGTGGTCCTGCTGTACGCGGTGTCAATCGTGTTGCGGCTGGCCAGGTTCAACGCGCTGCTCGACGATGCCACCCAGCCGTCTTTCGCTCGGGAGTTCTTCGTCGGTGTGCCGGCGCCGGCGGGGGCGATCTGTGCACTGGGCCCGCTGGCCGCCAAGCTGCAATTCGGCGCGGGCTGGTGGACATCGCCGTGGTTCGTCTGCACTTGGCTGGTGGCCTGCTCGATGCTGCTGGTGAGCCGGATCCCGATGCGCAAGATGCACGCCGTCTCGGTGCCGCCGAACCTGGCCGCGCTGCTGCTGGCCGGGCTCACCATCGTCGCGGCCGCCGCGTTCCTGTTCCCCTACATTCTGATCATGGTGATGATCGCCGCCTACCTCTGCTACATCCCGTTCTCGGTGCGCAGCCATCACTGGCTGGCGGCACATCCCGAAGCGTGGGGTGAAAAACCCAAGCAGCGGCGCGCCACCCGGCGCGCGATCCGCCGGGCGCAGCCCAACCGCCGATCGATGGCGCGACTGGGACTGCGCAGGCCCACCGGCCGCACATGACGTCACCCGCCCGGCTCACCCTGACGGCTCGGCTGAACACCTCGGCCGTCGACTCTCGCCGCGGCGTGATCAGACTACACCCCAATGCCATTGCCGCCCTTGGTATTCGGGAATGGGACGCGGTGTCGCTGACCGGGTCGCGCACGACGACGGCGGTCGCGGGCGTGGCCGGCCCACAAACCCCGATCGGCACCGTGCTGCTCGACGACGTGACGCTGTCCAACGCGGGACTGAGCGAGGACACCGCGGTGATCGTCGCCGCGGCCACCGTGTACGGCGCCCGGTCGGTGACCCTCAGCGGTTCGACGTTAGCCAGTCAGTCGGTCCCGCCCACGACGCTACGACAAGCCCTGTTGGGCAAGGTGTTAACCGTCGGCGACGCGGTGTCCCTGCTGCCGCGCGACCTGGGTCCTGGGACCTCGACGTCGGCGGCGACCCGTGCGCTGGCCTCCGCGGTGGGTATCAGTTGGACGTCGGAACTGTTGACGGTCACCGGAGTGGACCCGGCCGGGCCGGTGAGCGTGCAACCGAACTCATTGGTGACGTGGGGAAACGGCGTCGCGGTCGACGACGGCGCGCCGCAGCCCGAGCAGGTTGAAGCCAAACCGCTACAGCTCACCGTAAGCGATCTCAAGGGCCTCAGCGCGCAGGCGGCCAAGCTGACCGAGTGGCTCAAGTTGGCGCTCGACGAACCGCACCTGTTGCAAACCCTTGGCGCTACAACCAATTTGGGTGTGCTGGTGTCGGGTCCGGCCGGTGTCGGCAAGACCGCGCTGGTGCGCGCGGTCTGCGCAGGCCGACGGCTAATTGAACTCGACGGCCCGGAGGTCGGCGCGCTGGCGGCCGACGAACGCCTGCAGCGGGTGGCCGCGTCGGCCGCGAAAGTCCGCGACGGCGGCGGCGTGCTGCTGATCGCCGACATCGACGCGCTGCTGCCGGTCACCGCCGAGCCGGTTGCGACGCTGATCCTGGCCGAGTTACGCAAAGCGGTCGCCGCCGCGAAGGTCGCGGTGATCGTCACGTCGGCGGTACCGGAGAACCTCGACCCTCGGCTGCGCGCCCCGGACCTGTGCGACCGCGAACTGGTACTCAGCCTGCCCGACGCCCCGACCCGCATCGCGCTGCTGCAGAGCCTGCTGCATCAGGTGCCTACCGACGATCTCACCCTGAGCGAGATCGCCGACCGTACACCGGGTTTCGTGGTGGCCGACCTGGCCGCACTGGTGCGCGAGGCGGCACTGCGCGCCGCCGCGCGGGCCAGCTCCGACGGCAACTCGCCGAGGCTGACCCAAGACGACTTGCTCGGCGCGCTTACGGTGATTCGGCCGTTGTCGCGATCGGCGACCACGGAGGTGTCGGTCGGATCGGTCACCCTCGACGATGTCGGCGACATGACTGCCACCAAGCAAGCGCTCACCGAAGCGGTGCTGTGGCCGCTGCAGCATCCCGACACATTCGCCCGGCTCGGGGTCCAGCCGCCGCGCGGCGTGCTGCTCTACGGCCCACCCGGCTGCGGCAAAACCTTCGTGGTCCGAGCACTGGCCAGCACCGGGCGGCTTTCGGTACACGCCGTCAAAGGGTCTGAGCTGATGGACAAGTGGGTCGGCTCTTCGGAGAAGGCGGTACGCGAATTATTCGGCCGGGCCAGGGACTCCGCGCCGTCGCTGGTGTTCCTCGACGAGATCGACGCGTTGACGCCGCGGCGTGGGCAGAGCTTCGACTCCGGCGTCACCGACCGGGTGGTGGCGGCGCTGCTCACCGAGCTCGACGGCATCGAACCGCTGCGTGATGTCGTGGTGGTCGGCGCCACCAACCGGCCGGAACTGATCGACCCGGGGCTGCTGCGCCCCGGCCGGCTGGAAAAGCTGGTGTTCGTCGAACCACCGGACGGACAAGCGCGAGCGGACATCCTGCGCACCGCGGCCAAGTCGATTCCGCTGCGCGACGTGGACCTGAACGCGTTGGCGGCCGACTTGGACGGATACAGCGCCGCGGACTGCGTGGCGCTGTTGCGCGAGGCCGCGCTCACCGCCATGCGGCGCTCGGTCGACGCCGCGGAGATCACCGCCGCCGACGTCGC
>DASXJI010000422.1:0-4544 GCA_036497495.1 Mycobacterium sp. | reverse complement strand
AACTGGCCACTCGGCGCAATTTCAAGCAGCTAGCCGAACGCTTTGGCCAGATCGATTGTCCCGGTGGTGATCGCGGCGACCACTCCACCGTCGACCAGTAGATCGGTACCGGTGACGAACGACGCAGACGGCCCGAGCAGGAACTCGGTGGCGGCCGCGATGTCCTCGGGTGTGCCGAGACGCCGCAGGCCGGAGTTCTCGACCATCGCCCTCATCAGCGTGCCTGATTCGCTGTCGAGTTCCAGCCGTCCCATCGCCGTCGAGATGACACCGGGGCTGATGGAGTTGATCCGGGCGCCACGCATACCCCAGGCTCCGGCTGCCGCGGCTACCCGAATCTGGTTGGCCCGCTTAGCGAACGGATACGCCAGCTGACTGCTGGTGATCTTCGAGCAAGCCTCGAGGTCGAGCAGTTCCTCGGCAGGCAGGCTCGCGAGCTGTCGCTCCAGCTCCGGATCCAGCGCGGGCTGGAGGTGACCGGCCATGCTGGCGATGACCACCCCGGCGCCGCCAGGCTCGATCACTCGGCCGAATTCGTCGATGCTCAGCGCGACACCCAGCAGGTCGACGGCAAGCACCGCCTCAGCGGATGCCTGTTGCGGCGAGAGCCCCGCGGTGTGCACCACCGCCGTAACGCGGCCGGCCGCCCGGGCCGCCTCGGCCACCGCGGCCACCGAACTCCGCGAGGTGACGTCGACCTGTCGGGTCAGCACCTGATGGCCGTCTTCGGTGAGCGCACCCGCCGCGGCGGTCAACCCTTCGGCATTGATGTCGGCCAGCACGATGGTCCGGCCGGCTCCGCTGCGGCGGGCAACCGACACCCCCATACCGCCGACACCGATGATGACCAGAACTTCGTTGTTCACGGACTTCTCCAATTCGGCAAACATGGACCCTGAGGCGACTGTGACGATATGAGAATAGTATTCTCGCAGTCCGAGAGTATGAGTTGCAAGAAGGGAAAACAGCAATGCAGATCAGCGGGAGTTCGGCCGTCGTCGTTGGCGGCGCGGGCGGCCTGGGCGAGGCTACGGTACGCCGACTGCACGCCGCAGGGGCCAAGGTGGTTATCGCCGATCTGGCCGATGAGAAGGGCAAGGCGCTGGCCGACGAGCTAGATGCCCGCTACGTTCGCACCGACGCGACCAACACCGAAGACGTGAACGCAGCGTTGGCTGAGGCGGAATCGCTTGGGCCGCTGCGCATCTCGGTGGACGCACACGGCGGGCCAGCCAGCGGCGGGCGCCTGATCGGCAAAGACGGTTCACCGCTGGACCTGGACGGCTTCAAGACGACGATCGACGTGTACCTGACCGGCGTGTTCAACGTGCTGCGCCTGGCCGCCGCGGCCATCGCGCGCCAGGAACCGGTCGACGAGGGTGCGCGCGGTGTCATCATCAACACGGCATCGATCGCCGCCTACGAGGGCCAGATCGGTCAGCTGCCGTACGCGGCGGCCAAGGGGGGTGTCGTCAGCATGACGCTGGTCGCCGCCCGCGACCTGTCGCCGCTCGGGATCCGCGTCGTCACCATCGCCCCCGGCACGTTCCTGACTCCCGCTTACGGCAAGGCGGGCGACCAACTCGAGGCCTACTGGGGCCCACAGGTCCCCTTCCCCAAGCGGATGGGCCGGTCTGCCGAATACGGCGCCTTCGTGCAGAGCATCGTCGAAAACGATTACCTCAACGGCGAGGTCATCCGGTTGGACGGTGCGCTGCGCTTCCCGCCGAAATGACGCGGGGCACCTCGAGGGTGCGGCTGGCCCCACTTTCGTAATCGAGGGCGCGGCTGGCCGCACTATGGGCGAGTGTCAGTTCTTCCCGGCCGCCAACTTGGCTGCGATCGAGCGGAAATCCTCGGTCTGGAACGACTGGTTCTCGGCGGACAACGCGTAGTCGATGGTGGCCAGCACGGCGCGCTCGAGGTGCACGTTGAGGACGCGTTTGGTGCTTTCGACGGCCTGCTGCGGTAGTTCGAGGATCTTCTTCGCCGCTTTCATTGCCTCGGCGACCGGATCGGCCACCGCGTGGTTGGCCAAGCCCAGTTCGACCGCTCGCGCGGCGGAGATCCGGGCACCGGTCAGCGCGTACTCCTTGGCCAGCAGCAAGCTGATGTGCAGCGGCCAGGTCAGCGGTCCGCCATCAGCGGCCACCAATCCCACCTGCACGTGCGGGTCGGCGAGATAAGCGTCTTCTGCGATGTAGACGATGTCGCTCAACGCGACCAAACTGCAGCCCAATCCGACGGCCGGGCCGTTGACCGCGGCCACCACCGGAATCCGGCAGCGCGCCATGCCCAGCACGATCTCGCGCCCGTCCGCGATGGTCTTGGCGCGCAGCGCCGCGTCTCCCGCCAACTCGTTCAGATAGACGAAGTCACCGCCGGCCGAAAATGCCCGTCCCGCACCAGTTATCACCGCCGCACGCGCGCTTTGGTCGTCGCTCATCCGTTGCCACAACTTCGCCAGGCCATGGTGTAGCGGGTCGTTGACCGAGTTGAGCGACTCGGGCCGGTTCAACGTGATGATCCGCAGCGGACCATCGGCCTGAACGTCGATTTCGGTTGGCATGTCGTACATGTCAGGCTCCTTCAATGGTCGTGACCCGATTCACCCGGGCTTCGCCCGCGTTCGCGATCACTCCTACAATCCCAAGATTCGCGAGGCGATGATGTTCTTCTGGATCTGCGACGTGCCGCCCATGACGCTTTGCGCCCGGCTATAGAGGTAGGCGCTGAGCAGGTTGGCGTCATCGATGCCGCCGACTGCCAACGCAGCATGGCCGACGGACTGCTCGACCCAGGTCATCAGCAGCTTGTCCAGCGATCCGTCCGAGGTATGAGTCACCCCGTCGAGTTGCTCGGACAGCCGCCGCCGGACGTGGTGGGTCAACATCTCGGTTTGTACCGCCGCCCAGGCGAGTTCCTCGTTCGCCGAGCCGCCGGCGCGCGCGGCCAACTGGCGGACCAGCTTGCCGTACCGGGCCGCGTAGCCGAGCGTGGACGGCTCACGCTCATGCCCGACCACCGTCATGGCAAGCGACCACCCCTCGCCCCGGGCGCCCACCATGTTCTCGACCGGCACCGTCGCCCCGTCGAACAGCACCTGACCGAATTCGGTGGTGACGCCGTTGATCATCTGCAGCGGACGCTGTTGCACGCCAGGCTGTTTCATTGGGATGATGAACGCCGAGATGCCCCGGTGCCGCTTGGCCTCGGGATCGGTGCGAGCCAGCAGCAGACACCAGTCCGCGACATCGGAGTAGCTGGTCCAGATCTTGTGTCCGTTGATGACGTAGTTGTCGCCATCGCGGGTAGCGGTTGTCGTCAGCGATGCGAGATCGGAACCCGACCCCGGCTCGCTGAAACCCTGACACCACCGCTCGGAACCATTGATCATTCCGGGCAGGAAACGAGTGCACAGCTCCTTGCTACCGTGCCGACTCAGGCCCGCGACCAGATAGCCCAAGCTGGGCCGCGGCGGTGCCTCGGCACGCGCCAGCTCTTCGTCGAGGATGACGTCGTACACCGGGGGCAATTCCTGCCCGCCGTACTCCCGCGGCCAGGACAGCCCGAAGAAACCGCCCTCGTACAGCGCAATGTGCCATTCGCCTTGCTGGGCCCAATACTCGTCACCTGAGCTCGGAAACTCTTTGGCGTGCACCGAAAGCCACGATCTCAGCCGATCCCGGAAAGCGGCTTCATCAGGCGAGTCACGGAAGTCCAACGTTGATCTCCTCCAGCTTGACGGGCCACAATTGCGTCGAGGTCAGCGCGCGGCGCAGGTACACGTGCGCCAGGCACTCCCAGGTATTGCCGATGCCGCCGTGTACCTGAATGGCGGTCTCGCACACCGTCCGCGCGGCCCGCGCGCAGTAGACCTTGGCGAAGCGGCCGGCGCGGATCGCCTCGGCTGGGTCCAACTCGTCGACCGCCCAGGCTGCGTGCCGCAAGATGCTGACCGAACCTTCGATCAGGGCCAGGCTTTCGGCGAGCAGATGTGCGATGGCCTGGTACGAGCCGATCGACTTGCCGTACTGCTCACGGATTTTCGCGTAATCACAGGCCAGCGTGTGCGCACCGCGGGCGGTACCGACCAGGTCCGCCGACGTGGTAGCCAGCGCGAGTGCCAGCCAGCGTCGGACGGCGTCGGAGTCCAGATCACCGACGGCGGTTGCCGTTCCGCTGACATCGGCCGCGGCCCTGGTCAGGTCGACCGCATCGCGGGCAGCGCCCACATCGACAGCCGACACCGTCGTGCCATCCAACGTCAACGCACGCCGGTAGCCTCGCGCGTCGACCGCGCGACCGTTCACCGCGATCGTCGACCCGGAGCCGTCGTCGCCGACTTGCCGGGCCAGATCGTCGGCGAGCACCGGACCGAGGAACGGGGCGTCGACCAATCCGCGGCCGAACTCCTCAGCGACGACAGCCACTTCCACGCCGGAGGCACCGTCGGAGCGCAGCGATCGCCAGCCCGTCTGCTGGATCTGCTTGTCGAGCTTGCCGATTCGCCCGTCGTCGGCGAGGTCTTGCACCGATCCCGG
>DASXJI010000421.1:0-6336 GCA_036497495.1 Mycobacterium sp. | reverse complement strand
GTCGGCGCAGAGCGGATGAAAAGTTGTCCGACGACTGACCACCACGACCTGATCAGCGGTTCGACATCGGTGGCACCGAACAGGTCACCGCGCGGGTCATCGTTTGGCGGTGTTGCCGTTGAGGCGGGTCGGCCGTCGTCGCTGAGGCCGTTCGTTGCGATGCGAACGAATCGATCAACGATCTGGCTGGCCGCCTTGAATCCCTCCGCTTGGATCGCGGTGAGAGCGCGGGCATTGGCGGCAGGATCGAACACCGACGCCCACGGCAGCTCGCCGTTGCGGCCATCGCCGTTTCCGCTGCTCACCCGCTCCACCCCTACCAGCGATTGCCCCGCCGTAACGCCCGCTTGTCGGTATGCTAACTGGGCAAACGGGGCGAGGAGGGGTCAATGGCAGCGCTGCGTTCTCTACTGGCGCTATATGGCGCGCTCGACGAGGCCATCATCCGATCGGAGGACCCCCAAGTTGCGGCGACGGTCGATGCATTCATGCCGATGGCTTCGGCGAATACGGGCTGGTACAGCGAGATCGAAACGTTCTTCTTCGGCGCCGACGCGCGGCCGGTGCCGAACTTGAACGATGCCCTCACCGAGATCGTCATTGACATTCTTGGTGGAAACCCGCTTACCACAGCGCAAAAGTCACGGCTGTTTTTCGCCGTTTCGGCGATCACCAGGGTCAGGCAGGTTGCAGGGCCATCCGTGTTTCCTTCACTGCCGGAGTCGGCCTCACCGCCGGAGTCCGACTCTTCAGAGCCGGACGACCCGTTCAACAACTGGTTGGCCTATGCGCTGGCCGCAGTGGGGCCCGAACACATTTCAGACGACGAGCGTAGATTTCAGGCCCTGTCTTTTCAGGACCAGGTGCCATACCGGCTTCCGAACCGACAAAGCTTCTACGCCTTCCGCGCATTTTCGGCTGAGCAAGAATGGATCGTCGCGGAGACGCTGAAGATCCCGTTGTGCGACACGTCCGTTGTCAAGATCGACGGTATCGAATCGGTCGTGATCGATACCGAGACCAGTTCGGACGACGTCTCTTTGAACCAGTTGAAGGCGGTCGTCAATCCGTACAACTGGCATAAGAACTACCCCGACTTCTTCTGCGACATGATTGCCTGCCGACCGCCCGAGCGCGGCGATGGGTGGCGCCGCGTTCTCGAGAAGGTCGGCTTCTGCAAGTACGGGGGACTGAACCTCAGTACGCTGCTGAAGTACGTCACGACCGAGGATCCGAAGAAACCCTACGAAGCCCGCCTCGACTACGACCTCGACGAACCGAGAGGGCCCGAGGGCGATGGGCAGGTGACGGTCGACCGTGGCTTCATCAACATGTGGTCAACCGTGAACAACGCGAACGCCAACGGAGTCCGGGTCAGGACGCGCAAAGTCGTCCACATCAATGGATTCTTGCCCTATGCGCAGGCGAGACTCGTGTGCATCACCGGATATGCGTCGGCCTCGAACGAATTCCTGTTCGGTCCCGCGGCCGATCCGCCGCCGGGCGCCGAAGAGTTCAAGTTTTACGACACCGGTGTGCATCCAGCGACGGCCGACGAAACAGTCCATTTGACCGCAGCCGGAACGGGCACCGGTCCGCCTCCGACGAACCACGTCGGCACGACGGCAGTCAAGCTGTGGACCGAAACGGTTCGAGACCTGACGACCAACTACTTCAATCTCGCCGGGAAATGGATGACGGGAAGCCTTCAAGTCGACGATGTCGCCGACTACGGCAAGCAAATCACCAGCCGGCTGGTGAAGGCACCGATGGACTTCGTGGAGGCGGTCAGCAAGCCCCGGTACCCAGGCGGTCCATCGGGTGGCGACGGGCAGGGCGGGGCCTACCCGGACGATCCGAGCGGTACGTTGCAGCAGCAAGAAGACATGGTGCGGGCGCTGCTGTATCAGCTGAATGTCATCGCGGACGAGGCCGCCGCCGAGGACAAGGCCGGAAAGTGGGGGCTCGACGGGTGGATCCGCGTTATCCACAACCTGGTGGACCTCCAGGTGCGAGCGTACGCGGCGATTCTGCAGACGTCCGTCGCCGGCTCGTGGTGGAAGAAGCTGTTCTTCGGTGAGCCATGGCCGTCCGAGCCGGTCAAAGTGGACCCCGAGCCATTCGCGCGGGATCTCCGAGCCGGCGCGTTCAGGCGAGCCTTCCTGCCCAGGCGGACAATTCCCCCGTCCCTCATCGGCTTTCGGCCCGAGTACCTGCCGGCCGGGGCGACGCAGTTCCAGATGTACGTCAAGGACTACCGCTACATCGGCTCCAACTACACCGGGGACGTATTCCTGACGAGCAGGTACACGACGCCGCCAGTCAGTACGAAGATAACCGTCACCGTCGGAATGTGAACGACCTTCCGCCTCAACCGACAATCGATGAGCTGCTCGACCGCGCCGTCGCAGCGATCAACCGCGGCGACCGCAGCACGGCTGACGCGCTCGCAGGACGCGTGCTTGCGGTCGACCGCAGCAACCCGGATGCCGAGGAGTTGCTCGCCGCGCCCGCCGGCAGTGGTGAAATACGGCGCCTGACCATGCTTTTCGGCGACTTGGTGGACTCAACCGCACTGTCCATGCGCACCGAGCCTGAGGTTTATCGCACCGTGGTGCGCGGATACCGCGACGCGGCGGTGGCGATCGTCAACCGCTACGAGGGCCATATCGGTGCACAACAGGGCGACGGGCTGCTCGCGGTGTTCGGCCATCCAATCGCCCATGAGAACGACGCGTCTCGCGCGGTACAGGCCGGCCTCGACATTGCCCGCGTGGTGGCGGAACTGAGCAAGCAGGTGCGGCGCCGTTTCGGCTTCGACATCGATGTCCGGGTTGGCGTGCACCGCGGGTTGGTCTACCTCGATGTCGCACAGGACGACGTCTTAGGCCCTGGTGCCAATCTCGCGGCGCGGATATGCACGCTTGCCGAACCGGGCACCGTCGCGATTTCAGCCGCCATCGAACGCGTGGTTCGCGGGAAGTTCGAGCTGCAGGATCGTCCGGCGCGGCCAGTCAAAGGCGTTGACGAGTCCATCGTCCACTATCGCGTGGTCGCCGAGCGTGACGTGATGACCATTGCCGGCGGCCCTCTTGTTGGGCGGGAGTCCGAACTTGCGTATCTTCAAGGTGTTTGGGCGCAGGCTACCGCGGGAGAATTGAGCACGCCTGGTGTGGTGTTCCGCGGCGAAGGCGGTATAGGCAAGAGCCGCCTGGCACATGCGGCGGTGGAGCTGGCCGAACAATCTGACGCCGTCGTACTCGCGTTGTTCGGATCACCGTTTTACACGGATGTCGGCTTGCGTCCGGTGCGAAGACTGCTGGAGCGACGATGCGGCATCGGTCGGGGGTCCGATCCGGGCGAACGGCTAGACAAGCTGCGAGCAGAGGTTGAAAAGTGCTCGATGGATGCTGACGAGGTTGTGCCGCTGTTGGCGCCCGTGCTCGGCATCGGACCGGAAAGTGGATATCAGCCCGCTACGGCCAACGCAGGCAGGCTCCATGGCCAGATCGTCACGACGGTCAAGGACTATCTGTTGGCTAACCTCGGCAACAGACCGGGTCTGGTCCTAGTCGAGGACATCCACTGGTTCGACCAGGACACCGTTGAAGTTGTGCAGGCGCTGCTGCGTGAGGACTCCGGCCGATTGCTCGTCGTCGTCACGGGGCGCCAGCTTCCGCCACTGACCGGTGCGGAGCTGTTCGATTTGAAACCGCTGAGCGACGCCGAGGCCGACTCGCTGATTGTCGACCTTTTCCCGCAGATGACGCCGACCAGCCGAAAAGCTGTACGGGAGCGCTGCGACGGAATCCCCCTCTACATCGAGGAGGTCGTCGCCAAGCTCAAAGGGCAAGCTTCCAACTCCGTCGAGTCCGCCGAGGTGCCCGACACCCTCTACGAGACGCTGGTGGCGCGCCTCCGGTCAAGCAGAACGTCGCTTCTCGCTGTCGAAGCGGCCGCACTCATTGGCAGTCATTTCGACAAGAGCCTGCTGTCCTACGCGGTCGAGTTGAGCGAACGCGAAATCGATGATCTGCTCGAGGAGCTGACCCGAGACAGGGTGTTTCGACCCGTTGGTAAACAGAGCTGGCGTTTCCACCACGAACTCCTGCGGGAGGTCGCGTCGGAACTCTCACCGCCAAGCGTTCGGCGCAGACTGCACAACCGAATCGCAGATGCACTGGTGGCCACGGCGGCCGACGGGACGCCCGACTGGCCACTGGTGGCGCACCACTACGAGAAAGCCGAGCGTTTCGACGAGGCGGCATCGGCTCTGCAGACGGCGTCGGCCGGCGCCCGGCAGCGCGGTGCGCTCGGCGAAGCCCGCAATTACCTCACACGCGCGCTGGCGAACGTCGGGCGGCTGCCAGCGGCTGGTGCACGTGATCGGCGCGAGATCGCTGTCCGCCTCGAGCGCGGGTTCCTCGCCTTTGCAGCGACGGGGCACGCAAGCGTCGAGGCCGCTGCGGAATTCGAGCGGTGCTTGCAACTCATCGGCGACGAGCCGAGCGTGGAGTTGTTCGGGACCTTCAGCGCCCTCTGGAGCTACTACGCCACCCGTGGCGATCTGCGTCGAGCGACTCAACTCAGTGAGGTTTTGCAGACACGATACGAGGACAGCCCGGCCTGGTACCGCGCGGCCACCGATTCGACGCTCGGAGTGCTCGCAACATTGCGTGGCGAGTTCCGTACCGCCCGAGCACTCCTGGAGGCCACCGTTGCCGTGATCGACGATCTCGGCTCGCCGGAGATCGAAGGAGGCTGGTTCGCACCCAATGATCCACTCGCCGGGGCGTACTCATTCCTCGGACTCATTCGGTGCCTCCAGGGAGACATGGCGGGCGCCGAAAGCGCATTCGCCCGAGTCGAGTCCCGTTGCGATTCACTGCGCTTCCCCCACGGCGCGTTTTCCCTCTGCTACGCGCGGGCGATGGAAACCTTGACACGGATCGAGTCCGGCCAATTGGACCGCGCCGCCGACCTGGTCGAAGAGGTCGCCCGACGAGGCGCACAGCACGGCTTCGACGAATGGGTCATGATCGCTGGGTGTAACGGGGCCTCTGTCGCCGCCCGTGTAGCGCTGGCCGCCAGCGAGACGGACCCCACGGCGTGGCAGGCACACATCGCGGCCAATACGGCGATCGTCGACGGCTGGCGCGCCGCCGAAACGAAAACGTTCCTCGCTTGTTACGACGGCGTTCTGGCGCGCGTGCTGTCCGCCGCCGGCATGAAGGCTGAAGCGCGGGAACGCGTGGATCTTGCGCTGCAGATGGCCGACGAGACAGGCATACACATCTACGACGCCGAGTTACTGCGCATCCGGGCCCTTACCCATGAGGACGCAGAAGAGCGTCGCGCTGGCCTTCGTGCAGCCATCGAACTGGCTCAGAAGCAGGGTGCTCACACCTTCGAACTGCGTGCCGCTGCAGACGATTTCGAACTATCCGGGGGGTCTGCGAAGATCGCGTTGGAGGAGGCGGTCAGCCGCCTTTCGAAGGAACAGACCTGGCCGGAGTTGGCGCGCGCGCGAGCCTTGCTGCGGTGAAGAGGACGCGCGGGCGCGTCGTTGTCCTCGGCGGAGGCATGGCGGGGCTGAGCGCCGCCTGGCGGCTGAGCGAACCCGGTTGGCGCGACCGTTTCGACTCGATCACCGTGTACCAGCGGGGGTGGCGGCTGGGCGGTAAGGGTGCCTCCAGTCGGGGCCCGCATGGCCGGATCGAGGAGCACGGCCTGCACGTGTGGCTGGGTTCCTATGAGAATGCCTTCGCGCTACTTCGTGAGTGCTACGCCGAACTGGACCGTGCCACTACGGATTCGGCGGCTCCCATACGCACCTGGGATCAGGCGTTGATGCCCGCCGACAGCCTCGGGATCGCGGACCAATGGGGCAGCGGCTGGCTGGTATGGCCCGGACAGTTCGCCCGCAACAGCGAGTTACCCGGTGAGCCGCAAGCGACCGGTCGGGAGCTGACGGTGGTCGGATTTCTCCGACGGGCCCTGCAGCTGTTGCTCGATTTGTCGGATTCGCTGGCAGACAAGTCCGGTGGGGGTCTTCTGCTGTCCGCCTCCGCCGATCCGATGTCGGCGACCTGGATCGAAGCGGCGCGCAAGGGGGCGCTCGCAACATTGGCCGCCTTGACGAATCCCCCAACTGCCGACGCCATTCAGACCGACCTGCTCGGTCAATCGCTCGATGCGCTACGCCAAGCGCTCGACTACGAGCACCGACCCGATCACAAACGACTCTGGCTTCTGCTGTCCCTTCTGACCGCCACCGCGCGCGGGTTGATCGTCGACGGTTTGATCACAGATCCCCGTGGCTTCAGGGCCATAAAC
>DASXJI010000420.1:0-13995 GCA_036497495.1 Mycobacterium sp. | reverse complement strand
GGCGTTCGACTTGGCCGAGGCTGGCCCGCAGCGCATGCAGGCGATGCTGAATGAGCTGACGGAGCTGTTCGACACCCGGGTGCTGCACCGGCTGCCGGTGACCACTTGGGATGTGCGCTGCGCCGTGGAGGCCTACCGGTTCATGAGTAAAGCCCGCCATATCGGCAAAATAGTCTTGACCATGCCCGCGGCGCTGGCTGATGAGCTTGCCCAGGGCACGGTATTGATAACCGGTGGCACCGGCATGGCTGGTGGCGAGCTGGCCCGCCACGTGGTTAACGCCTACGGAGTGCGGCAGGTCGTGTTGGCCAGTCGGCGTGGGAGTCGGTCCGAGGCGACCGCGGAGCTGACCCTTGACTTGGCGCGGGCCGGCGCTCAGGTACAAGTGCTGGCCTGCGATGTGGCGGATCGACGCGCGGTAGCGGAGTTGTTGGCCCAGCTGGATCGGCGGTTTCCGCCGTTGCGCGGGGTGATTCATGCCGCGGGCGTGCTCGATGATGCGGTGATCACCTCGTTGACGCCGGATCGGATAGATACGGTGTTGCGAGCCAAGGTGGACGCGGCGTGGAACCTGCACGAGCTGACCCGCGATCTGGGGTTGTCGATGTTTGTGCTGTGTTCCTCGATCGCCGGCACGGTGGGCGCAGCGGGGCAGGGTAATTACGCCGCGGCCAACGCGTTTTTGGACGGATTGGCCACTCATCGGCAGGCTGCGCAGTTGCCGGGGGTGTCCCTGGCGTGGGGAATGTGGGCGCGTTCCAGCGCCATGACCGCCCATTTGAGCGGCCGCGATATGGCCCGGCTAAACCGTGACGGGGTGGCGGCGATGACCACTGGGCAGGCGCTCGAGTTGTTTGACGCCGCACTGGCGATCGATCACCCCGTCGTCGTCGCCGCTCGCCTGGACCGCGCCGCGCTGGACACTCGAGCTCTCGACGGCGAGTTGCCGGCGTTGTTCAGCGGCCTGGCACGCCGCCCACGGCGGCGCCTGGTAGACCACGTCGTTGACGCCACCCAATCGAGGTCGGCGTTGGCCCAACGGCTAAACGCGCTGGCCCCCGACGATCAACACCGCCTCCTGGTAGAGCTGGTGTGTTCGCAGGCGGCGGCGGTATTGGGCCATGTCGCCCCCGAGGAAATCGATCCTGAAACCACGTTCAAATCTCTGGGGCTTGACTCGCTAACTGGTGTCGAGCTGCGTAACCACTTCAAGACCGCCACGGGGCTGACCTTGTCACCCACCCTGATCTTTGACCACCCCACCCCAACCGCAGTCGCCAACTACATAGGCCAGCGGATGGCTGAAAGCCGCGATCTCGAATCCGAAGACGGACCTAGTGCGCCTGTACCGGTAGCGGGGCGGTAATTTCCTCCCGAGTACTTTGCCTTCGGACAGCGTGGTCGCCGCGGGGGTGGACGACCAGTGGCCACCAGAACCAGCGGCCCAGCATGGTGGCGAGTGAGGGCATCAGCAGCGTGCGCACGACTAGGGTGTCGAGCAGTAGACCGACGCACACGGTGGAACCGAACTGGCCGAGAACCAGCAAGTCGCTGCCCAGCATCGAAGCCATGGTGAAGGCAAAGACCAAGCCCGCGGCCGTCACGACGCCACCGGTACCGGCCATGGACCGGATGTATCCGGTCTTGAGTCCGGCATGGATCTCTTCCTTGAACCGGGAGACCAGCAGCAGGTTGTAGTCGGATCCGACGGCCAACAAGATGATGACTGACAGCGCCATTACTATCCAGTGGATCTTGATGCCGAAAAGGTCCTGCCAAATCAGCACTGACAGTCCGAAGGATGCCGCGATCGAGCTGGCCGCGGTCCCGACGATGACCAATGCCGCAACAATGCTTCGGGTGAGCAACAGCATGATCATGAAGATCAGCGTCAACGCCGACACCACGGCGATCATCAGGTCATATTTGGCGCCGTCGTGCATGTCCCTGAAGGTTGCGGCGGTACCGCCCAGATATACCCTGGCATCGGACAGCGACGACTGCTTGAGTCCCTCCTGGGCGGCGGTTCGCTCCGCAGACACGCGGCCGATGCCGTCGGGCGTCATCGGGTCACCCTGGTGAGTGATGAAGAACCGCACCGACTTTCCGTCGGGGGAGAAAAACATCTTCACGCCGCGAATGAATTCCGGGTTCCCGAACGCCTCGGGTGGCAGGTAGAAGAAGTCGTCGTTCTGCGAGGCATCGAAGCTTTGGCCCATCACGATCGATGTGTTGCTCATCGCCTCCATCTGGTTGATCATCGCGTGGAACGTTTGATACATGGTCAGCGTCAGACCGTGCGTCGTTTTCAACGTTTCGAGCATGATCGGGATCAGCTGCTCCAGCTCGTGCGAGGCCTGCGCGGTGCGGGTGATGTCGCCGGAGAGATCGTGGAACTTCTCGGCGAGTTGGTCGAAACCGTCGATCGAGTCGAACAACGACCTAAATGAGATACAGACCGGAATGTCGTAGCAGTGCTTCTCCCAGTAGAAGTAGCTGCGGATCGGTCGGTAGAAGTCCTCGAAGTCCGCGATGTGGTCGCGCAGGGTGTCAGTGATCTCCGACGTCTCCTGCGTGGTTTTCGCGCTGTCGAGCGCGGCGCTCGCCAGATCATGGGTGACCTTCGCCTGGCGTTCCGTCACGTCGATCATGATCTGCATCTCGTCGGCCATCTTCAGAATGTCTTTCATTCTGTCTTTCAGAAAGTCCATGTTCTGCATGGTCGTCTGGCTTTGAATGCTGTTCTGGAAGGGAATTGAGCTGTGCTGTATGGGAATCCCCAAGGGCCTGGTGATGTCCTGGATCATCGCGATACCGACCGTGCGGATCTCATTCTTGGCGACCTTGTCCAACACCAGCATGTCGGCCGGATTGCGCATGTCGTGGTCGGCTTCGATCATCAGCAGGTCCGGATTCATCCGGGCTTCGGAGAAGTGCCGGTCGGCGGCGGCATAGCCGATGTTGGACGGTGCTGATTCGTGCAGGTAATGGCGGTCGTTGTAACTGGTCGTATATCCCGGCAGCGCAACCATGCCGACCAGCACGACCGCCGCGCTCACCGCGAAAATCGGTGCGGGCCAACGTACGACGGCGGTACCGACCCTTCGCCACAACCGGCCGCGAGACTGAGTCTTCTCGAAAAGCCCGAAGCGGCTGCCCAGGAAAACGACCGCCGGGCCTAATGTCAGGCCGGCTGCCACCACGACGATCATGCCGATGGCCACCGGCGGGCCCATGGTGTTGAACCAGGGCAGCCGCGCGAAGCTCAGGCAGTATGTCGCGCCCGCGATCGTCAGCCCCGAACCCAGCACGACGGGAGCGACGCCACGAAATGTCGTGTAGTAGGCGGTTTCCCGGTCTTCGCCGGCCGCACGCGCTTCCTGATAGCGGCCGATGAGGAAGATCCCGTAGTCCGTCCCCGCCGCGATCGCCAGCATCGTCAAGATGTTCGCGGCGAACGTGGTGAGCCCGAACGCGTTGTTGTAGCCCAGGACCGCAACGATTCCGCGTGCACAGGCCAGCGCGACGAACGTCATGAACAGCTGAACCAAGGTGGTGACGATCGAGCGGTAGACCAGCAGCAGCATGATCGCGATCGCGCCAAGGGTGAACAGCGTGATTTTGGCCAAGCTGGCGTTGCCGATGACATGCATGTCGTCGGACAGTGCCGCCGGACCGGTGACATAGGCCTTCACCCCGGGCGGGGCGGGTTCGTTGTTGACAACCTTGCGGACGGCTTCGACGGATTCGTTCGCTTGCGTGGTGCCCTGATTACCGGCGATGTTGGCCTGGACGTAGGCGCCCTTGGCGTCGGCGCTCTGCGCACCCGCCGCCGTGAACCGGTCGCCCCAGAAATCCTGGATGTGCTGGACGTGCTCAGAGTCGTGCCGCAGCTTACGGACGATGTCGTCGTAGTAGCGGTGCGCGGCTTCGCCGAGCGGCTGCTGGCCTTCCACCACCACCATCACGGTGCTGTTGGAATTGAATTCCTTGAAGTTGTGCCCCATCCGCATCATCGCCTTCATCGACGGTGCGTCCAGGGGCGCCATCGGCGCTGAGTGGTTTTCGCCCACGACTTCCAGGGAAGGGACGGCGACGTTGACGATGACGGTCAGCGCGACCCAGCCCAAAACGATTGGAATCGCGAAGATGCGAACGAAGTGCGGGATAACGGGGCGATGCGGGCGCTTGGATTCGGTGCGCTCGGTTGGCGAGGTGTCGGCCGTGCCGAAACGCCGGTCTTCACGATTGCTTCGCGACACGCCGCCGCCGCCGTGGGTCATGCGGACTTCACCAGGCAGAAGGTCTGCGCGTTGTGGCCGTTCGCGCTCTGATGCTCGCGCAGAACACCGTCGACGGTGATCCGGCAGCCGATCTGGCCGGCGTCGGTTTGGGCCATGATGTTGGCGCTAACCGCCGGCAGGGTGGTGGAAATGGTGTACGACCATGGCAACGATGCGCCGTTGACCTGGTGTGTGTTGGCGTCGGCGTCCCAGTAGTTGATGTTCGCGACGCTGCCGGGCGGCCCGTCGATCTCGTACTTCACGACCTTCGGGTTGAACTGGACGATCTTGATCCCGGCACCTGAGTTGGCGTTGAGGTCCTGCGAGCCGAACACCTTGTGCAGCCGTGACACGACGAGCCCGGAAACGGCCAGGACGATCACCAGCAGCAACGGTATCCACCAGCGTCTGAGCAAACCGCTCATCGACATCGCCCTCACTCGGTCTCCTGCCCTCCCGCCGCCTCGTCCGGATCATTGCCGCGGCCGAGAAAGACGCGTCCGGGGCAGCTTTGCCGAAAGAGCTGGCCCCGCCGGTCATCACTGCCGATGACGATCAGACCCTTCGCACGGCTAACTATGCTAGACGATAGGGCACGCCCGCGTTCTGCTAGGTCCGTTCGATGTTTCGGGGCCCGCACTGCTACTGGGAAGCGCGGCCCGTGACGGGCGGAAGGTCGGCCAGCGTGACGATCCCGGGCTTGGCCGCCACGACTGCGGGCACCGCATTGGTGACCGGCATTGCCGTGTAAATCATGCCCAGGCCCATGAATCCGGGCTCGGTCCAGTCCTTGGGCGGTAGACAGTGAACCACCGTGCGCATGTTCGGCACACCAAAGACTTGAATGACGTGGCCATGCTCGAGTGGCTTGGGCGGCACTACGTGACTGCCCATCGTCCAGTTGAAGCCGACGCTGACCACGTTGCGGTCACCGACCCAGCCCCGGTGGTAGCCGAAGACGCTGCCGACCGTGCCGGCCGGGATCTTCATGAAACCCAGGTCTGAATCGCCGGTGGCCGCGGTGAAGGTGACGTCGAATGTCATCTGGTCCAGCTTCGCCCCGATCGCATCGGCCATCATCGCGGCCGATTCGGCGAAGACTTCGCTTTCGCGTCGCACATTCTCGGCTAACCCGGGGGTGTCCGGGTCTTGCGAAAAGCCCATGGCTGTCTGGGTTTCCGCCGATTCGTAGGTAGAACAGTCCACCGATTCGGTGATGCGGATTTCGTCGACGCGTTCACAAGACCCGCTGAGCGCCATGCCGACCAGGTTCGTCATCCCGGGGTGCGCGCCGCTGCCAAAAATCGTCGAGCCGCCCCGTTCGCACGCGTCGAGGATCCGCTGCCGGTCCTGCGGTGTCTGCTTGCCGCCGGTGATCCAGGCCGCGCTGGAGCACACGTTGATGCCTGACTCGAGCAGCCGAACCAACTCATCGACGCTGGGCCACAACGGGTTATAGCAACAAGCGTCGGGCCGAAGTGCCAACAGCGCATCAATGTCGTTGGTGGCCTTGACCCCGGTCGGCTCCGGCCAACCGGACAGCTCGGCGGCGTCCACGCCGATCTTGTCCTGCCCGTGCGCGTACACACCGATCAATTCCATGTCCGGTCGGCCGATGATCGCGTGCAGCGATCGTCGCCCGATATTGCCGGTGGTCCACTGGATCACACGAAGCGGATGGTCTGCTTGGGTTGCGCTCATCTGGGGCTCCTTTGCCGGTGCGATTGGACTCATTATGTTCAACCGGCCGAGACAGGTCTTCGGCCCTACGAAAGGTCACAGCCCGGTGGCACCGGCCGCGAGGAGGGCACAGCCGATCGCGGCCAGCAGGATCGCGACGTCACGGCGCCGACGCGATCGAATCCAGTCGTGCAGCGCGGTCACCCACCGGGCGGTTGCCTTGGGCGCCAACAGATAGGCCAGTAACGGAATCTCGACAAGCGCGAAGGCCACCATGTTGAACAACACCAGCACTGAGACCTGTGTCAGGGCTGCCGCCTTGGAGGCCAGGATGACGGCTAGCGCGGCCAGATAATCGACCGACGGCAAAGCGATGCTGAGGCCCGCGACCCCCGCGACCGAGAGCGAATCCCCGTTCATCAATTTGCGGGCCGGCTTCGCCAACCTCGCCGGCCGCGAACCCAGCCGCCCGAAGACGTCGATCGCCACGACCGCTGCGACGAAGAGAACCAGCAACCCGATCAGGATCTGAACCCTGGGCACGGTGACGAAGGAAGTTCCGAGCAGTATGCGTCGAAGCACAAACAGCACAACGAGTCCCACCGTGGTTCCCATGGCGAAACCGCCACACAAGAACGCGAACAACTGCAGCGCTGGTTTGGGTCGGTTCAGCATGAGCACGGTCATACCGATCCGGAACGGTTCGACGCTGACGGCAAGCGCCATTACCAGGACAGTTACCAGCATGAGGTAACCCGGGTTGCGCGACCCACGGTCGCCTAGGCGTCCAACCGCGTAAATTGGTGCCGTCGGTACTGCTCGACGCAGGCGGCGCGCCGGATCTTGCCGCTCGTCGTGGTGGGAATCGATCCGGCCGGCACCAGGACCACGTCCCCGACATTCAGGCCGTGCTCGTTGGAGATCGCGGAAGTGACGTCGCTTTTGACCCCGCTGAACCGGTGCGACGCATCCTCGCTGGGCTCGCCTCGACTCTTCTTCACCTCGATGACAGTGACTAGTTGCTCGGTGCTGTCCACCGGGACCGATATCGCCGCTACCCGACCCTGAGTGATCTGTTGGACCGTCGCCTCGATGTCCTCGGGATAGTGGTTACGTCCACGGATGATCAGCAGATCCTTGATACGGCCGACAATGAACAAGCCACCATCGTGGATGAATCCGAGATCGCCGGTTCGTAACCACGGGCCCTCCGGGGTGCCCGGGGACGGGTCGACGAGGGTAGCGCCGAAGCAGCACTGCTCCTCCGGCGGTTTGTGCCAGTAGCCCTCGGCGACATTTTCACCGTGCACCCAGATTTCGCCGATCAAGTCCGACGGGCACTCGCGGTGTATCTCGCTGTCGACGATTCTCAGCTTGGGTGATTGCGGCACTTCGTATCTGACCAGCGCGGTACCGCTCCCAGCCGCACGCCGCTCGACGCGGCCGGCGCTGAGCTCCCCGACGTCGACGTGGACTGGCGGCGCGGATTCATTCCAGGTGCCGGCCGCCACGAAGACCGTTGCCTCCGCCAAGCCGTACGACGGACGTATCATCTGGTCCCGGAAATTGAAGTGCGCAAACCGATCGACGAAGCGTTGCAGCGTTGTCGGCTCGACGCGTTCGGCGCCGCTGATGATGCCCAGCACTCCGCCGAGCTCGAGCCCGGCCAGATCGCTATCGGTCGTTTTGCGGGCGGCCAATTCAAATGCGAAATTGGGCGCCGACGAGAACGCATGAGGATTCTCGGCCAGAGATCGTATCCACCTGGCCGGCCTCTCCAGGAACCCAACTGGGGTGGTCAGCTCTGCGTGAAAGCCGCCCAGGATCGGTGCGCAGACTCCCAGCACCAAACCCATGTCGTGGTAAAACGGCAACCACGAGACAATCGTGGTGTCCGACGGGACTTTGGAGTCCGCGAAAAAGCTGTACATCAGTTGCTCGAAATTCACCGTGAGGTTGCGGTGCGACATCATCACCCCGGTGGGCGCTCGGGTCGAACCCGAGCTGTATTGCAGATACGCGATGCTGGGTGCATCAGCTGCCTGCAGGGTTCGTCCGCCCTGGGCATCCAGACTCAGCGAATCGATCGCGACGATCTTTGGCGCGGTGTCCATCCGTGATTGGTCCACGTAATCACCGACGTCTTCTGCCGCCGCGGACGTCGTGAGAACAACGGCAGGCGAGGTATCAGCAAAAACGGCGCCCACCCGGTCGTAACTCGAGCCGCGGTGGGGCAGCGGGAGCGGAACCGCGATTAGCCCCGCCTCCATGGATCCCAGGAACGCCAGAATGTATTCAATGCCCTGCGGGGCCAGAATCACCGCCCGATCTCCCACCGACCCGTGTAGGCGGATTTCGCGCGCCACACTCATCGTCCGGCGGGATAGCTGCGACCAAGTGAGACTCTCGGGAACGCCCGCCCAGTCTCTCGCGTAATCCGTGAACGTGAACGCGACGTCATTGGGCCGCAGACTGGCACGTCCATGCAACATGGAGAGGATGGATGACTGAGGCATACGCGTCACATTATGTCCGTACTACTAATCGTCGAGTCGGCGAGATCGAAGTCAGCGGTCAGCTCCCCGCTTCACCGGCGCCGTGCGCCAACACGGACATGGCACCGGCGATGATCTGTGAGAACGGGTCAGCGCCGCCACCGAATGTCGCCTGGTTGGCCGGCGCGGTGGCCTCGGCGGGGTCGAACCCGTGCACCGGGTCCACCTGAATCGGAGCGGTCGACGGGTCGTCGTTACGTGAGTAGGCCGGATTCACCCGGGGGATCAGGATCGCGTCGAGCTTGTTCAGCGTGCCTTCGTCGATCCCGATGTACTTCAGCGGCATCACCAGCGGAAGGTGCTTTTGCGGCACCATGATCGTGGTGTCTTTTGCGCCCCTGGAGTTGATCGTCGTTCTGATGTTCTGCGGCGGCGCCATGCTCGCGTTCGTGAAGGCCACCGCGGTGTGACCCGTGGCGAGGCCCATCAACGTGTTGGCGAAAGCGAACAGGTTGTCCGGCCGGTCGGGGAAGTCCGCGATCGAGTCGTACGCAGCCACGAACCGATACGTGTCGTACTGGCTCTCGTACGGCGGCGGCATGGTGTAGTCGAGTGCGGGGACAACGCTGCCGACCGGGTACGCGGCGGACAGGAAACTCTGACCGAAGGCGTGATGCCCAATCGGGTCGCCGAATGTGGCGAAGTTCAGCGTGTTCGGCGGGGGAGCAGTCGGGTCAGTCGCCAGCCGGGCCTGCGCGCCATCGACCACGAACCCACCCTCGGACAAGCCGATTGCCGTACCGGGGCGACCGGTGGTGCGGATCGCCGCGACGAGGTTGTCCACTCCCACATCGACTGACTCGCCGACGCTGGGGCCGTCCACCCCCAGGCCGGGGAACTGCTCATCGATCTTGCCGATGCCCGGGAAGAGCCGATCCAGCACGTGGCCCTGAACCTGCCCTGCCGGGTAGCGAACTATCTGGCGCTGCTGGCCGGGGAACCACTGGGCGCCCTCCATGCGGATGTACTGGTCGTAGGGAACGCCCAGGACGTGCGCACCTCCTAAGGCGTAGGCGGTCTGGTCGCCCGGTGCGCCGGGGCTTGGCGGCCCGGTGATGGGGGTGTCGTCGGCCGACGCGGTTCCGAGGCCGAAAAATCCTGTGGCGCCGACACTTACCAGCACCGAAACTCCTGCGAGTAGTTTCTTCATCCCTACTCCTGACCCCTCGAACGTCACTCGTAGTTTCACACACATCAAGGTGTATCCCCTAACTCGCTTGAGGCTCGGCGCGCCCGGCTGCCGACCGACGCGCGCCACCTCGTGATGGCCACCAGTTTGCCTGCCCGACCAGCGCGGCGATGGCCGGAACCGTGATGGTGCGGACCAAAAAGGTGTCCAGCAAAATCCCCACCCCGATCACGAAACCGCCCTGCACCACGGTGCCGATGCTGGAGAACAGCAGACCGCACATCGACGCGGCAAAGATCAGACCTGCCGCGGTGATCACGCCGCCGGTCGAACTCAGGGTGCGAATGATGCCGTACCGCAAGCTGTGCGGCGACTCGTCGCGCATTCGCGAGACCAACAACATGTTGTAGTCCGCTCCCACCGCCACCAGCACCACGAACGCCAGCGGTGGCACGCTCCAATGCAATTGCTGGCCAAGGATGAATTGGAATACCACCGCACCGATGCCCACCGCCGACAAATACGAAACGACCACGGAAGCAACCAGGTACAACGGCGCGACTATCGCACGCAGCAGCACCATCAAGGTCAGTAGCACAACGATGAGGGTCACCGCGATGATGAACCTGATGTCGTGTTGGTAGTAGTCGCGGGTGTCCTTCAGGCCGACGGTGTATCCCGCCATCGATATCTTGGCGTCCGACAACGCGGTATTCGGCTGGGCTCCCTTAGCGGTGGAAAGGATTGCGTTGACCTGGTCCATGGCATCGGTGCTGAACGGATTGAGTTTCGTTTGCACCAGGTATCGCACCCAATGGCCGTCCGCCGACATAAACACCTTGGAGGCCTTCTGGAACTCCTCCAGGTGCAGCAGCTGCGCCGGGATATTGAACCCCGCCATTGCCGGTTGCGCCGCATCGTGCTTGAGCGACAACAGGAACGTCGCCGACTCACTGAGCCCGGCGCCCAACTGTTTGACCTGGTCGACGAGGAGGTTGACCGCTTCAGAAATCTGCCGGCTGCCACCGGCGAATTGGTCGGCGTCACCTTGCAGCTGGTTCAGGTTCGCCTGCATCCCACCCGGCTGGTCCATCCCCATGGAGCGCAGCACGTCGGTGAGCTTGCCCACCGCCGCGCGCAGCCGGTCCGTCGTTGCTTTCAGGGTCTGTTTGTCCGGGTAGTCCGCCAATTGATGGGACAGGTCATTGATTGCGTCGAGGTCTTCCTGATCGCGCGAGCCAACCAGCTGCTCGAACACACCGCGCGTGGCGCTGCACGACTCGTCCATATCGCAGATCGGGTTGCCCCGTAGCGAAGTCAGCACCGGGGTTATCCAGTCGAACACGTTCTTGGCAGCGGTGTAGTTCCAGCCCATGTTGTTGCTGAGCGAGTTGACGTGGTCAATGAGTTGGGCCGTGATATCGACCTGATGGACCAGCGTGTCGCCGCTGTACTGGTCTTTCGTCGACGAGAGGGTGTTCTGCAGCTCCTGCACGCTGGCAGCGAGCTGGCTGACTTGACCGCGCACGTCGTCGAGATGGTTGGCGAGTGTGCCGGCCCCTTCGGACAGCTGGTTGAGGTCGTTGGTGTGGTCGTTGATCAGCGTGGACCCGCCTTCGAGAAAGCTCCCGATGGCGCCCGCCTGATAGGTCGCCCGAAATTGTTCCGGCACATTGCCGGTCGGACGGGTGATGCCGCTGATGGCGGCGACATTCGGCAGCTGGCTGATGCGGTCCGCCATTTGTTCCAAGTCCGCCAGGGCCTGCGGTGTGCGCAGGTCACGTGGCGATTGAACGAGGATGTACTCCGGAATGGACTGATTCACCGGGAAGTGGCGATCCAGGGCGGCGTACCCGATCGAGCTCGGCGCAGAAGACTGCAGTGCCTTGCGATCGTCGTAGTTGTAGCGCACCAACCCGGCGCAGCTGGCCAGGGCGGCCAGCACAAGCAGGCTGGCGACCAGGTGTGTTTTTGGCCGGCGCACGATCCGTATGCCCGAACGCCGCCAGAACCGAGCGGTCAGTTCGCGTCGCGGCTTGACCCAGCCGCGTGGCCCGGCGAGCACCAGGATCGCCGGCAGCAAGGTCACTGCGGCCAGGTATGCCACGCCGACCCCGATCGCCGACGCGATGCCGACCGTTTTGAACACGCCCATTCGGGCGAAGCTGATGACGAGGAACGTGATGCCGACCGTGCTGGCGGAGGCGGTGATCACTTTTCCGATCGAGATCAACGCCCGCCTGAGGGCCTGATCGAAGTCCGCGCCTGACCGTAAGTAATCGTGATAGCGGCTGATGAGAAAGACCGCGTAGTCCGTGCCGGCCCCGGCCATGATCGCGCTGAGAAAGACGATGGACTGGTTCGAGACGCCCGAGCCCGTCAACGCGGAGTAGCCGGCCACCGCCGCCTGCGCGATCACCAGCGACAACCCGATCGTTATCAACGGCAGCACCATGGTGATCGCGCTGCGGTAGACGATCAGCAAAACGATGAGTACCAGCACGCCGATGGCCAGCTCAATCGGCATCCGGTCCTGTTCGCCGGCGAGCGTGAGGTCGGCGACCGTTCCCGCGGGACCGGTGAGATTCGCCTTGAGCGACGATCCGGCGACGGTGTGTTTGACGGTGTCGGTGATCTGCTTGAACGCGTCGTAGGACCGTGGCGTGCCCAGCTCGCCCGCCACGCCGACCGGTAGCACCCAGGCTTTGTTGTCCTTGCTGGTCACTATCGACCGCAGGGGCGGCATGTCGATGAAGTCCTGCAACATCACGACATTGCGGGTGTCGTTTCGCAGCGTGTCGACCAGTGCGCGGTAGGTATCCTCATCGGCGGGGCCAAGCCCCTTGTCGTCGGTCAGGACGACCAGCAGCAGGTCTTCTGAGCCCGATTCGTGAAACGCGTCGGTCATCTTTCGGGCGGTGACGATCGACGGCGCATCGTTGGGCAAAATAGCCAGCGGATGCTTCTGGGCCATCTCATTGAGCGATGGGGCGGTCAGCGTCAAGGCCACCGCGGTCGCGACCCAGAGCCCTATCACCAGCCAGGGCCATCGCACCACAAAGTCAGCTAGTCGCCGCATAGCGTCCCCGCCCCCGTTCGGCGCAGCTTCTGCGCCCGTCGGCGATGCTCGCCGACGCACACCGTTTTAATCATCCACCTGCTCACGCTATGCGACGCGGCCCCAGTGCCCGCTGTCGGCAACGCGTGTACACACCGACCGCATCGCCTCCATATAGCGGGTCACCGACTTCTGGGCGACCGGGTTATCGGGATACATGATCGCCATGACCGTGCCTTCGCCGTACCGGAAGATGTAGATGGTCAACTGGTATGAGAAGCGTCCGTCGGGGTAGATCCCGACGTTGTCCGCAAGGCCCAGGTCAGCGGCCGCGAGAATGGCGTTGAGCGGCGCAGCTCCGCCGTGCAGGAAGTTCGATACCGGAAAGTTCGGTTGCGGCCACTTCAACCACGGCGCCAATTCCAATACCCGGTAGTAAGGCACCCGCGCCATGTCCAGACCCGAATCGAAAGAAGACTGCGCTGCCCACGCCGCGTCGCCGAACGAGGCCGCAGCTATCGGCACGGTGATCGGGATCAACCCGGTGAACCACCCCTGGGTCATGAAATTGTCCGCGCCGGTGCGGGAATCCCTCGGAGTAAGTCCGTAGTACGTCAGAGCACCAGTGAACTCGTGCTCCACCAGTGCGAGACAGGCGAACAACCCGCCGACGAAGCGCGCGCCGGCCGTGTTGCAGGCTGATTCGAATCGTTCGGTCTGCTCTGGGTCCATCAGGAGTTCGGAGGCCATCTCGCTGCTGGTCGATTCCGACGGATTACCCAGGGGGAGCGGGAACTCAGGGAAGCTGCCATTGTTGTTCTCCGCATAGTCGATCCAGGCGTTCACCCCGGGCGAATCCACGGTCAACGTCGAGGTGAACTCGCGCTCGCGGACGCAAAAATCGTCGTAGCTGCCGGCATCGGGAAGCTCGAGGGGCTTACCGCCGCTGCTCAACGCGGCGTACATGCCGTTGGCCTCCATCATCGTGGTGCCGATCAACGTCGCGTCGCCGTGCACGTGGTCCATAGCGACAAAGAACGTGAAATGGCCCTCGCGTTGCACAATCCCGAAAGTGAAGCAGCCCCACTCCAACGGACTCGGTATACCCACGACGTGAGCGCGAACTTCGTCCCCGGTCATGTTGCCGTGGTTGATCGGCTCGAATTCGATGTCAGCCGGGTCGGTGATGGTGTGCCGGACGAACTGGTCATCGCTGGTGTGCTCGAACCAACTCCGGAACGTGTCGTGCCGACGCAGGTAGGCGTTGAGGGCGACATCCATCGCCGCGAT
>DASXJI010000419.1:0-4718 GCA_036497495.1 Mycobacterium sp. | reverse complement strand
GCCGCCGAGACCATGCGGACCGACATAAGAGCCGCCGGGGATGTCCTGAGTCGCGGCGAACAGCGTCGGCAGCGCGGCGCGATCGGCGTCATTGAACATGAAGGGGATCAGGTACTTCGCCATGACGGACAACACGCGCTTGTGAGTGAGCAGATTCGTGCGGGCGACGCCGGGGTGGACGACCACTGAGCGGACCGACGAGCGCGCGGCGCTCAGGCGCCTCTGCAGTTCGAGGGCGAACAATGCGTCATAGAGCTTGGTGTCGCTGTAGGCCGCGAGTGCGTGATAGCGGCGCGACTTGAAGTTCAGGTCGTCCAGGTAGGCGTGACCCCTGCGGTGCAGCAGCGAGGTCACCGTGACGACCCGGCTTGTGATGTGCGGCAGTAGCAGGGTCGTGAGCGCGAACGGGCCGAGGTAGTTGGTGGCTAGCTGTGATTCGAATCCGTCGACGGTGCGAGCTAGCGGAACGTGCGCGATTCCCGCGTTGTTGATGAGAATGTCCAGTGAGCCACTCCAGCTATCAGCGAAACCGCGCACCGAACTTAGGTCGGCAACGTCCAGCTGCCGTACCTCGGTCCAGCCCGGTATTCCGGCTGCCACGGTTCGTCCCTTGTTGACGTCGCGCACGGCTAGCACGACCCGGGCGCCGGTTCGTGCCAGTTGCCTTGCGGTGACTAGGCCGATGCCGCTGGAAGCACCGGTGACCACGGCCGTCTTGCCGGTCAGATTGGGTACGTCGGCGGCAGTCCACTTCCTCATGTCCGCTCCTGCATGCTCGTCAAGTGCATATGATCGGTTGTCTTCACCAATTCGACGTGACTAGTTCAACCACCTAGATTGCGACCCCGGATTCGCGCAGTCGCTGGGCGCGGTCGTCGTCGGAGCGCACCAACGCCCGCACCACGCGCCCGGCCGCTTGCAGCCGCTCGACCACCCGGGCCCCGGTGCCGCCATGGCGGCCGGTCGCCCCGATCACCAGCACCGTTTCCTGATCGCTGTTCGACACCGTCACGTTCGCACCCCTTCGATCTGCATCTAATTTGAGGACTCAGACTAACGAAGCCTGGGTAGCAATGTCAAACTCTGCTAGGGTGACATTATGACCAGCAGTTCTGTCGCATCGACGAGGCAGGACCGACCATCTTTGAGGAACTGCGGATGCACGACTGCTCGATCCAGCGCACCCTCGACGTCGTCGGGGAGAAGTGGACGCTGTTGGTGATCCGCGAGGCGTTTTACGGCACACGCCGCTTTGAGGAGTTCCTCACCAACGTCGGCTGCTCACGAACCCTGCTCAGCGAGCGACTCGCCACCCTCGTCGAGCACGGCGTGCTGCACCGCGAGCCCTATCGCGAACCCCGGCCAGCGGGAACGCCACCAATACCTGCTCACCGACAAAGGCCGAGACTTGTTCGCGGCGGTAACCGCATTGATGCAGTGGGGGGACCGATGGGAAGCCGGCCCCCAGGGCGGTCTCGTGGCGGTCCGCCACCGCGAGTGCGGCGAGCCGGTGCACGTGGAGCTGCGCTGCGCCAACGACCATCGCGTATTCGAGGTCGAGGAAACCGAATCCGGGCCCAGGCCCGGCCTGACTCATCAGTCGAACAGCTGACTGCGATGGCTCCGGGCGTGTCATTAGGGACCGCCACGGAGCAGCAGCAGCACGTTATCGGGTACTTCCTCGCACGCGCGACGCCCATAGATGGAAACCGGTGCGGGACAGCGTGGTAACGAAAACGGCGACATTGCCCAACAGTCGACGAGTTCCTGAGCCCCACGGGTATCGCCCGTCAGCCCTTTCAACGCCTGGAACAGCCGTTGTAGGTGTGTCGCTCCACCAGAACCCTCTGATGAACCGGCATCATCCTTGCTGACTGAATAGTTGACCGGATGATGTTTCTTCATCCTGAGTGAAGTCGAGGAGGCGTGGGTTGGCTCTGGCTGTGGTCCGCGATCTGCGGGAACATCGCGTACCGACGAGCGAGGAGGAGCTTGCCGACTTCGAGACCGACGTGCTGGCCGGGTTCGTGCTGGCACGGGCGTCGGCCGGATTGGTCGACAGCACGATCCGCAACGACACCAACCACCTCGAGCTGATCCGCGACTGGTTTGGCCGGCCGCTGTGGGAGATGCAGCCCGCCGATGCCGACGTCTACTTCGGCACGGTGCTGCGCGACGCCAACCCCTCCACCCGCACCGGGCGGGCCGCAGCACTGGCCGTGTACTTCCAGTTCTTGGAGCTTCGGCACAAGATCGACCTGCACAACATGACAGGTCGGGTCGTCGAGTGCCCGCTGGACGAGATCAACCGGCCGCGCGCTTCGGTGGATCCGCAGCTGCGTATCCCTCCGACCGCCGAGGAGGTGGAGCAGCTGTTCGCCGGGTGGCGCGAGGAACTGGTCACCTGCCGCAAGTTCGCCCCGGCCGCCCGCAACTACGCGGTCGCCCGGCTGGCGGCCGACGTGGGACTGCGCATCAACGAGGCGCGGATGCTCGACCTGGACGATGTGCGGTGGGAACTGGGGCGGTTCGGCAAGCTGAACGTCCGTCACGGCAAGGGATCACGCCGCAAAGGCCCCAAACCGCGACTGGTGCCGCTCATCAACGGCGCCGACCGCAGCCTGAGATGGTTCATCGAAGACGTGCTCGGACTGTTCGATATCGACCCGAATAGCCATGGTGCGCCGCTGTTTCCGTCCGAACGCAAGAACATCGACGGGACGTGCATGCGCGCGACAGCTGACGTTTATCGCCGATCGTTGGCCGAGGCGGCGGACCGACATCTGCCCGCGTGGTCGGGGAAGCTGACCCCGCATGTGCTGCGGCACTTTTGCGCGTCGGAGCTTTACCTCGGCGGAATGAACCTGTTCGCCATCCAGGAATTATGTGGTCACGCCTGGACTGCCACGACGGCTCGATATATCCACGTCCACGCCACCCACGTCGAAGATGCCTGGGTCACCGGACAACGCCGAGTCGCGGACCGATGGAAAGGATTGGCTCAATGAAGTGGAATCTGCGCCTGACCGCGGCCAACCGCGGCATTTGGAAGGCCAGCGAACTCCAACGGATGCTGGCCGAGCGCGGCCTGGTGATCAGCGCCGGCAAGATGTCGGGCTTGTGGTCGGGCAACCCCAATGCCATCAAGCTCCACGATCTCGATGTTTTCTGCGCCGTGCTGGGCTGCGGCATCGACGAACTGCTGATCCCCGAGCCCGAAACCGTGGCCGCACCCACGCCGAAGGGTAGTGAGGAGAGCGCCGCCGTGGGCGGTGAGGCCCGCCCCGTCACCCCGCGCGCCCGGACGGGAAGGTCGCTGCCGCCGCGATGAATTGCCTGCAATGCGGAGCCGAACTGCCGGCCAACGGTCGCCGCGACCAAAAATACTGCGGCAGAAGCTGTTCAAGAAAGGCGCACTACCATCGTGGAAAGGCGGGACTGCTCCCTCGCCCGCCCCGGCGGCATCCAGCCTTGGAATCCGACGACCCCGTGCTCGTGGCCGCCGCGGTATACGCCCGGGAACTCGGTGCCGCCCACGATTGGTGCGGTGAGACCACAAACCGATGCCTCGACGCCCTGGTCACCCTTCTGGCCGGTCGGCCCACCGGTGATCGCGTGCCGCTCACGGAGGTTCGAACACGGCCGCATCGGCTCGCGTCCCGTCGCAGGCTCGTCGAAATCCTCTCCCACTTCGACCTGCTGAAAGACGACACCGAACCTCCGATCCGTGCCTGGATCGAACGCGTCACCGCGGAACTTCCGCCAGGGTTCGCCGAGCCGGCCCACCACTGGCTCCTTACCCTGTTGGTCGGCGGCGCACGTGCTCGCCCACGATCGCCGAGGACGCTCTACAGCTACTTCGGCTCGGTCAGGCCCCCTCTCGCGCACTGGTCCACCTCTTACGACCATCTCAGGGAGGTCACCAGGGCCGACGTCGGCGCGGCGCTGCGGCCGTTTCAGGGAAACCAGCGCCACAATCTGATCAAGGCGCTGCGGTCGCTGTTCCGGCACGCCAAGAAGAATGGTCTGGTCTTCAGCAACCCAACAGCGGGTTTGAAGAGCCAACCAGTAGACCAAGACCTCCTGCCCATCACCAATGACGAGGTGCGCTCGATCGAACAGCTCGCGAGCGAACCGCTTGAACGCCTCGTCGTGGCGCTGAGCGTCGAACATGCCTGCCGCACAGCCGTTATACGCAAACTGACGCTCGACGACATCGACCTGCCGAACCGGCGGATCACCATTGCCGGACACAACCAACGGCTCGGGGAGCTCACCCACAGAGCGCTGATCACATGGCTCGACCACCGCCGGGACAGATGGCCCCACACTCCGAACCGGCACGTTCTACTCACGACGAAAACTGCATTGCGCACAACGCCGGTGAGTCAAAAATCGGTGAAACCATCGTTGAGCGACAATGGATTCACGATCGAACGCATCCGTGCCGACCGAATCCTTCACGAAGCGCTGACCGCAGGCCCGGACCCGCTCCATCTGTCTCTCGTCTTCGGCATCTCCCACAACACCGCACGGCGCTACACCACCGTGGCCGAACGGCTGCTCAGCGACGAACTCGAGCAGGCGGTGGAGCCGTAGTGCCGCCCAACGCCGCTAGACTCAGGCCCCACGAACCCGCCGCAGTTATGAACCTTCGCGGCCGAAAGGCCGTGGGTTCCAGCTGAAATCGCTTCAATCCGGCTGAACTCACGAGAAAC
>DASXJI010000418.1:0-6865 GCA_036497495.1 Mycobacterium sp. | reverse complement strand
GAGTACGCGCGGCAGGCCCTGGGTGGCTGGGCGGGCTTCTCGGTCGGCTGGCTGTATTGGTACTACTGGGTGATCGTCGTCGGCTTCGAGGCGGTCGCCGGGGCGAAGGTCATCACCTACTGGTTTCAGGCGCCGCTGTGGTTGCTGTCGCTGATCTTGATGGTTTTGATGACGGCGACGAACCTTTTCTCGGTGGCCTCCTACGGCGAGTTCGAATTCTGGTTCGCGGGAATCAAAGTCGCGACCATCGTTGTGTTTCTGCTTCTCGGCACCATGTTCGCGTTGGGGCTGTGGCCGCACCGGCATGCCGACTTCTCCAATCTGCATGCCCACGGCGGGTTCTTCCCGAACGGGGTGCACGGCGCCTTCGGGTCGATCGTGGTGGTGATCTTTTCGATGGTCGGCGCGGAGATCGCGACCATCGCCGCCGCCGAAACCCCCGATCCGCAGCGAGCGGTCCAGCGAGCGACCAACGCCGTCGCCGCCCGGATCGCGATTTTCTTTGTCGGCTCGGTCTTTCTGCTGACGGTGCTGTTGCCGTGGAACTCCGTGCAGGCGGGCTCCTCGCCATTCGTGGCCGCGTTCAAGCAGATCGGAATCCCCGGCGCCGATCACCTGATGAATGCGGTCGTGCTGACCGCGGTGCTGTCGTGCCTGAACTCCGGGTTGTACAGCGCGTCCCGGGTGCTGTTCGCGCTCGCCGCTCAACACGAGGCGCCGGCCCGGATGCTCAACGTCAGCCGGCGCGGGGTGCCTTACCTCGCGATCGTGAGCTCGTCGGTCGTCGGCTTTCTCTGCGTCATCATGGCCGGGGTCGCGCCCAACACGGTGTTCCTGTTCCTGCTCAACTCGTCGGGCGCCATCGTGCTGTTCGTCTACCTGTTGATTGCGTTGTCGGAGATCGTGTTACGCCGCAAAACACCGCCGGAGAAGCTGCGGGTCAAGATGTGGTTCTTCCCCGTGCTGTCGCTCCTGACGGTGGCCGGGATCGTCGCGGTGCTCGTGCAGATGGCGTTCGACAGCTCCGCCCGCACGCAGTTGTGGCTCAGCCTGCTGTCCTGGGCCGTCGTGGTCGCGCTGTACTTCGTGACCAAACGGTGCAGCAGCACCTCAGGCGACGTGGGTTTCCGCGGTGGGCCCTAGTAGTCCGAGCTGATGCAGGTCGGCGACATACTTCTCGATCAACTCTCTGGTCAGGTGCGGGACCTCGCCGGTCCCACCGATCATCTCCGAATGCACGGCCGCGCGGAACTTTTCGGCGGGCATCAACGCGCCGTCCAGGGGCACCGCCGGGCGTGCATAGGCGTCGAGCAGTGGAAGTACCGAGTTCTTGCGCTGGCTCTCCGGCAGTGACTTCATCGCCGCGCCGAAGCGGTCGAGCCACTGGCCATAGTCGTCGATTCGCTCGATATGCTGGCCACTTTCGACCAGCCAGTCGACGAATGTGTCCAGGGAGATGCCGTCGTCGTGCGTGTTGAGCACGTTGTAGGTGCGATATGCGTCCGGAAACTTGGCGACGTCACCGCCGAGGGTGGTGATCGCTTCTGCGGTGAAGTCGGCCGGCAGCCCGTCATAGTGTGCCCGCTGCCGCCGGCCCTGCGCGTCGCGCTGGTAGAACGATTGCGGCGCAATGCCAGTAGTCAGCAAGCTGAGTATCAGCCGGGTGAACATGTCGGTGACGTTGACCTGACCTGAATAGTGACTGTGCGCCAGGATCATGTCGGAGCGGAAGACGGCAATCGGGATATCGTGCGAATCGTGCGCTTCGCGCAACAGCACCTCGCCGGCCCACTTGCTGGTCGCGTAACCGCTCGCATAGGAGGTGTCCAGCGAGCGCGTCGGCGACGCCTTGCGCACGTCGTCGTCCTCGCCGAGGAAGCCCCCATCGGGCAGCGCAGTCACCGCGACGGTCGACAGATAGCTGATCGGCTTGCGCCGTGTGGTGAGGGCCAGCTTGATGATCTCGGCGGTGCCGACCACGTTCGGTCCGAATAGTTGGCTGTAGGGCAGCACATGGTTGACCATGGCGGCGGCGTGAACGATCAGATCGACCGACTCCGCGAGCCGGTTCCAGGTGGCAGTGTCCAGGCCGAGGTTGGCCGCCGCGAGGTCACCGGCCAGAACTTCGAGATGCTTTGCGGCCAAGGCACGGAAATGTGCGGACAGCTGCGTATCGCCGCTGTCGATCGCCGCTTCGATGCGTTGGCGCGCGGCCGCCGGATCGGCGCCGCGCACGATGCAGATGAGTTTGCCCCCGGTCACCGAGAGACGCTCCAGCCATTCCAGGCACAAGAACCGGCCCAAGTAACCGTTGGCTCCGGTCAGCAGAACGGTGTTCGGCCGGCGGGTCGTTGTTGGAAGTGTTCCTGCGCCGGCGAGAGTTTCGGCGTCGATGAACTTGTCCAAGCTGAGCTCGTCGGCCCGCGCAACGGTCGCGTCCCGGCCATGGACGGCGGCGAACGTCGGACGAGCCACCGACGAGTCCGTCGCATCCCGCTCGCCGTCGATGTAGCGCGCGATGGCCGTCATCGTCGCCGTCGGGCTGACGATGGTCTGCACCGGTATGTCTACTTGGTAGATCTGCTCCAAAAGCGAGCCGAAGGACAACGCTGATAGCGAATCACCGCCCAGCTCAACGAATCTCACGCCAGCAGAAATGTCCGCGGTGGCTGCTTCCAGGCCGAGGGTGACTGCGGCAGCCCGCCGCACGGTATCGATTGTGGACAGCTCACGTGCGGCCGCGCGTAGTTCGTCGATCTGATTCTCCTGGCCGGCGGCGATGTCGGCGTACAACGAGTCGAGGCGTGGCCCGTAATGAGCCCGCAGCGCGGGTCGTAGCAGCTTGCCGACTCCGGACAACAGGCCGTTCTCGCGGGTGAATCGTTCTGGCTCGAGCAGGAATTCGCGTGGGATCTCGTAGGAATTGAGCTGGTTCTCGGCAGCGATCTGCTGCAGCGAACCAGCGATCAGCGTATGGACGTCGCCGTCACCGATCGCGTCCATGTTCGGCACAATGACCGCCAGCAAGAACGGCTGATCACTGCTGCCGTGCAGATAAATCTGACGAATGTACGGGCTGTTGGCGTAGGTCGCCTCGAGCTGCGATACCGCCACGAACTCGCCCTGCGACAGCTTGATGACGTTGTTGCGGCGGTCGAGATACGTCAGCCGATCGGGGCCGAGCTCGGCCATGATGTCGCCGGTCTTGTAGAAGCCGTCCTCGTCGAAGATCTGCGCCGAGAGTTCGGGATGCTTGAAATAGCCGGGAATGACGTTGCTGGCCTTGATATAAAGCTCACCGCGCGGATGCGGTTCGTCGGTCGTCCGGTAACCGAGTTGGGGAACATCGACGAGTTTGTACTCTGTCACCGGCGGGCGACGGACGATCCCGTCACGCAGAATCCCGCCGCCGGTCTCGGTCGAGCCGTAACCGTCGGCAACGGGTACGTCGAGCAGCGACTCCATGAACGCGTGCATTTGTCTGGACAGCGGGGCGCTTCCGCACATGGCAGAGACCACCCGACCGCCCAGGAAATCTTGCCGCAGTTCGGCTTTCACCGGGTCGTCCGGCTCGTCGGCGGGTAGGCCGCGTTGATCCAATTCTTTGCGGTAACGTCGAAAGATCAAGTCGCATACCCGCGGGACCAGGTTCAGCGCGGTCGGCCGGACCAGCGCGATGTCGTCGAACAGCGTCGACATGTCGCTTTTGGCGGCGAAATAACCGATGCCGCCCGACGCCAGCGTGGTGATCAGCCACTCCAGGCCATAGACATGCGACAACGGCATGTACTGAAGATGGATTGCCGGTATTTGCTTGCCGATGTCCAGCGATGGGCTGTACGGGCGCTGCCACAGTCGGGTCACCATGTCGACGGTGTACATGGCGCCTTTCGGTGCACCGGTGCTGCCCGACGTGTAAATCAAAGTGGCCAAAGGGTTCTCGTCTGCTGGAGGGACAAACGCAGGAGTGGCGGGCGCCCCGGGATCGGCATCGAGGTCGTCGATCAGCGGCACCACTTCGACATCTCGTCCCATGGCCGCCAACCGCTCACTTGCCGTTTGAAATCGCTCGCGTTGCTCGTCGTCCTGGCTGTTGTAGTCGAAGACCACCAACCGCTCAACTGAGGTGGTGTCGGTCAGGACCTCAACCGCGGTATCCAACGACTCGAGGCTGACTGCGAAGATCCGCGGCGCTGTCTCGGCGACAATGGGAGCCAACTGCGTGGTGCTGGAACTGGTTTGCAGCGGCACAAACACCGCCCCCATCCGTAGGCACGTCAGGTAGATAGTGACGTAGTCGATGCTGGTAAACCCCAGCACCCCAATGAAATCGCCAGGCTTGAATCCGCCACGGAGGTCCGAATGCCATGCGGTGGACAGCGCCGCCACCCGCTCGCGCAGCTGACGGTAACTGATGGTTTCAAAGGCGGACAGCAACGCCGTCACGGTGCGGCCGGTGGTCTTGTCCTGCTGTACCTCGCACGCTCGCTGGCCAAGTGCCGGACGATCGGCGTAGCCGGTGAGATATTCATCGACCACCTGCCACAACCGCCGACCGCTGGTGTGCGCGGCATCGGTCACGTCCTGCAGCGGCGCTGCGGCACGGAACTGCGGATCGCTGACGTAAAGCTGGTCGATGCGACGCGCGAGGCGCTGTTCGATTCCGGGTTGAGGCATGGTCGGCGGTATACCCGCCGACTGCCGGGTCCAGTCGTCGTTATTCGGTCTTGGTCAGCAGCACCGCTTGCTCGAACGGCAATCTGCCAAAGACCCGGTGCGCCGCGCCGCTGACGTGCGCCGCGGCCTCTTCCTTGGTGACGGTCTGCGGGTTGGCGACGCTGAACGTTTTGCCGTGGCGGCGCATCTTCGCGGCACCGGCGGCGTTCAGGTTCTTCAGCCAGTCGCGGTCAGGGCCGTAAGTCAGCAGGATCGCCACGCCCGGCTTCCCGTCGACGTCGGCGTTGAACACCGTCAACGGGGTGCGATAGGGCTTGCCGGAACGACGTCCGACGTGCTCGAGGATGCCGAAGGACGGGGCCCAGCCGGCCCACATCCGCTGAATCGGGTTGGTCACGTGCCGGTTGAACCGGGCGAGCCGTTGCGGTAGTTGCATACCACTATCAAACTCTTACTTCGTGGCCTACCTCAAGCCTGCATGGTTCACCGCCAAGGTCTCCAACCGGATCGCGATGGCCACCACTATCAGCAACACCGAGACCCTCACGGTCACAAAGCGGGGCAGCAAGGAGCGGCAGCAAATTCCCGTCGTCACCGTGAGCCTCGACGGCACTCGGTATCTGGTATCCACTCGGGGCGAATCGCAGTGGGTGAAGAACGTCCGCGCCAACCCCACTGTCACTCTGACCACCAAAACCGGCGCGGTGACTTACCACGCGCACGAAACCCCAACTCCCCAGCGCCAGCCCATCCTGACCGCCTACCAGAAGCAGGCGGGTAGGGCTGTCGACGGGTACTTCCGAAAATTGACCCCCGATTGCCGGATCACCCGCCGATTGTTTAAAGCAGGCTCCCAACCAAGCCAAGGTCTGCACCGAATGCCTCTTCACGAGTATGAGGAGGATCACTTTGACCTATCCAGCCGTCAACGATCTGCCCGAAGAGGCCACCTCGACGTTGCTCGGCGTCTGTGGCCAGCTCTCTCAGTCGCGGCATCGGGGCCTGGCGCGGTGGGCTGCGTCGGTGTCCGATGCTCTGCTGGTGCGGCTGGTGACGGTGACCACCGGCGTTCATATCGACGGCACCACGACCGAACCCGCCCAGCCGCTGGCCAAGCTCCACGCCGCGGAGCTCGAAGGGCTGTACTCAGTCCTGATCGCCGGCGCTGAGGCCAGCGACGACGAGTCAGTCGCCCGGTGGTGCACCCGCATGAGCCGGCTCGTCGTCGCCGAGGTCTGCCGCCGCGAGCTCATCCAGCTCGCGATCGACGCCAAGGCCGACGCCATCGAAGCCGAGGAACGGCGGCTTGCCTGTGTGGCGCGGCCAGTGCCCGTCCTCCACACCGTATGCCGGCGTCCGCGGTGTGCCGGTCGCTGAACAACTACACCCTGTAGTCGGACCGCTCCCAGCGGCTGGGACACTGGAGCACGTGCATAGGCAAGATCGCGCGGCTTCTCCTCGGGCCGCTGCGCGGCCCGCATCGTCGCCGCGCACCGAGGTCTCCTCGAAGCTGTTCGACGCGGCATGCGCGGTCATTCCGGGCGGGGTGAACTCGCCGGTGCGGGCGTTCAAGGCGGTCGGCGGAACCCCCCGCTTCATCACCGAGGCCGGCGGCTACTGGCTCACCGACGCCGACGGCAACCGTTATGTCGACCTGGTCTGCTCCTGGGGACCGATGATTCTCGGCCACGCGCACCCGTCGGTGGTGGAAGCCGTCACCAAGGCCGCCGCCAGCGGCCTGTCGTTCGGCGCTCCGACCCCCGCCGAAAGCGAACTCGCCGCCGAGATCATCGACCGGGTGGCGCCCGTTGACCTCATCCGGTTGGTCAACTCCGGCACCGAGGCGACCATGAGCGCGGTGCGACTGGCCCGCGGATTCACCGGCCGCGCCAAGATCGTCAAATTCTCCGGCTGCTACCACGGTCACGTCGACGCGTTGCTGGCCGACGCCGGCTCCGGGGTGGCGACACTGGGCCTGCCGTCCTCGCCGGGAGTCACCGGTGCGACCGCTGCCGACACGATTGTGTTGCCCTACAACGATATTGACGCCGTACAGCAAACATTCGATCAGTTCGGAGACCAGATCGCCGCCGTGATCACCGAGGCCAGCCCCGGCAACATGGGCGTCGTCCCGCCCGCGCCGGGCTACAACGCCGCACTGCGCACCGTCACCGCCAAACATGGTGCG
>DASXJI010000417.1:0-10679 GCA_036497495.1 Mycobacterium sp. | reverse complement strand
AGGACGCGGCTTTGATGGCGCTGGTCGGCCACCCCCGACCGGTCAACCCACGACCGCGCCTTGCGGCGGTCGCCGGCCAACGCGGCTGGCCGGTGCTCCGGGTCACCGGCTCGGGCAGCCGCCCGCGGGTCAGGACAATGCTCCGGAAGGGCGCCTGATGCAGTTCTGGTCTGGCACACCGTTTATGGAGACGACGGACGCGCTGGCGATCGCGCGAATACTGGATGAGTGTGGCTACGACGGGGTGATCTGTGCCGACCACTTGATCTATCCACGCAATCTGACGTCGCCGTACCCATCACCGGCCGGACGTCCGCCGTGGCCGCCGGAGACCGCGTGGCCGGACTCGTGGATCATGATCGGGGCGATGTCGTCGATTACCCGACAGCTGCGGTTCTCCAACGCCATCTACGTCGCCCCGTCCCGCCCGCTGGCGGAGGTCGCCAAACAGGTGGCAACCGCATCGGTCATTTCCGCTGGTCGGGTGTCGCTGGCTGTCGGCGCCGGCTGGATGCGCGAGGAATTCGACCTGCTGGGACAGGATTTCAGCACCCGCGGAAAGCGGCTCGACGAAATGATCCCGGCGTTGCGTGCGCTGTGGCAGGGCGGCTGGGTGTCCTGGAGTGGTCGGCATTACCGGGTACCCGAGTTGATGCTCGAGCCGCACCCAGCGACGCCGGTGCCGATCTTGTGCGGCGGCGAATCGGACGCGGCGTTGCGCCGCGCCGCCCGGCTGTGCGACGGGTGGGTCGGCACGGCGTACGTCTGGGACGACGCGGTCCGTTACGTTCAGAAATTGACGGCGTTGCGACGCGAGTACGGGCGTGACGGCGAGCCGTTCGAGATCATGCTGGCGCTGCTCGAGGTGCCGTCGGCCGATCTCTACCGACGCGCCGAAGACCTCGGCATCACCGCGGTGATGTGCGCGCCGTGGATGGGCGAAGACGTCGGACCCGACGACCGTGAGGGCTGCCGCGGCGCCATCGAGCGGTTCGCCGAGACCGTCGTCGAGAAGTGCCGCTAGGGGTTAGAACTTGTGCGGGACGTCGTTGATCAGTCCGCCGTCCATCACGAACTCGGCGCCGGTCGAGTACGACGATTCGTCGCTGGCCAGGAACAGCACGAAGGTGGCGACCTCCTCGGAGACGCCGGGCCGGCCGAGCGGAACGGTGACCATGTCGTCGGGGAAGTGCTTGGTCATTGGGGTGCGGATGAAGCCCGGGTGGATGGAATTGACCCGGATGTTCTGCGAGGCCAGTTCGAGCGCGGCGGATTTGGTCAGGCCGCGCACCGCCCACTTGGAAGCGACATACGGGTGCACCATGACGGCGCCGCGCAGGCCCTCGATCGACGACACGTTGATGATCGAGCCGCCGCCCGCGGCCTTCATCGGCTCGACGACGGCTTGGATGCCGTGGAACGTCCCGTTCAGGTTGACGTCGATGACCTTGTTCCACTTCTCCACATTGAACTGTCCCAGCTGGCCGAGCGCCACGATGCCGGCGTTGTTGACGAGCACGTTCAGCTTGCCGAAGTCGCTGACCGCGGTGGACACCGCGGCGTCCCACTCTTCGGGCTGGGTGACGTCGAGGTGCACGTAGCGCGCTGCGTCACCGAGCTCGTCGGCAAGTTTCTTGCCGTCGTCGTCGAGGATGTCGCCGATCACGACCTTGGCGCCCTCGCCGACCAGTGCGCGAGCGTGGGCAGCGCCCATCCCCCGAGCGCCGCCGCTGATCAGTGCAACTTTTCCGTCCACGCGTCCCATGCCGCGTCACGCTACCGCAGCCGGGCATGAAATTAGAACTTGTTCCACCGGCCCTACGGCGATCGTGAAGTGGGAAACAATCACACGATGAGCGCTACGACTCCCCTGCTGACCGGCTGCGGCGGGTTCCTCTTCGCCGTGCTGTGGATGGACCTCATGTTCGACGCTCAGGTGCTCGCGGACCGGCGTTCCGGTGAACTGCCTGATTCGGTGCTGGAATCCATCGCGCGTTACTACCGGCGTGCGGTCACCGAATCCCGACCGATGAGCCACCTCATCGCCGTGGTCATGGTGATGTTACTGAGCGCGTTGGGGTTCCGGGCGGTCCGAGGGCACGACCCGGGCTGGCTGGTGGCGGTGTCGACTTTGTTGGCGGGCACGCCGATTCTGCTGGCCGCGACGCACACGGTGCCCAATGCCGTTCGACTCGGCAACCGTTCTGGCAGTCCAAGCACCCAAACCGCCCTGGCGCGATCCATCTGGCGTGATCATCTAGCTTGCGCGGTCTGCATCTTGGCGTTTCTGGTGCTGTGGGTGGTCCACGACGCCGTGGTTTGAACGGTCGGCGCAAAGCTCTGTTGCCCGGGTGGTCACAGCCGACCGGATCCGTACTAAACTAGAACACGTTCCAATTCGCCTACGGCGCTGCAAGCAACCAAGTAAGGACCACGCATGCACACTCCCATCTGCGACGAACTCGGCATCGAGTTTCCGATCTTCGCGTTCACGCACTGCCGCGACGTCGTCGTCGCGGTGAGCAAGGCCGGCGGATTCGGCGTGCTGGGTGCGGTCGGCTTCACTCCCGAGCAGCTCGAGATCGAGCTCAAGTGGATCGACGAGAACATCGGCGACCACCCGTACGGGGTGGACATCGTGATCCCCAACAAGTACGAGGGGATGGATTCGCACCTGTCCGCCGAGGACCTTGCCGAGACACTGCGGAAGATGGTGCCCCAGGAGCACTTGGACTTCGGGAAGAAAATCCTCGCCGACCACGGAGTGCCTATCGAGGACAGCGACGGCGACAGCCTGCAATTGCTCGGCTGGACCGAGGCGACGGCCACGCCTCAGGTCGAGGTGGCGCTAAAGCACCCGAAGGTGAAGATGATCGCGAACGCGCTCGGCACCCCGCCGGCGGAGATGATCACGCACATCCACGACGCCGGACTCCAAGTTGCCGCACTGTGCGGCTCCCCCTCGCAGGCCCGCAAGCACGCCGACGCGGGCGTCGACATCATCATCGCCCAGGGCGGCGAGGCCGGCGGGCACTGCGGCGAGGTGGGCTCAGTTGTGCTGTGGCCCCAGGTCGTCAAGGAGGTGGCCCCGGTTCCCGTCCTTGGTGCGGGTGGCATCGGCAGCGGCCAGCAGATCGCCGCGGCTCTGGCGTTGGGCTGTCAGGGCGCGTGGACCGGCTCGCAGTGGTTGATGGTCGAGGAGTCCTCGAACACCCCGGTTCAGCAGGCTGCGTACGTCAAGGCCGGCAGCCGCGACACCGTGCGGAGCCGCTCGTTCACCGGCAAGCCGGCCCGGATGCTGCGCAACGACTGGACCGAGGCCTGGGAGGCGCCGGACAACCCCAAGCCGCTCGGAATGCCGTTGCAGTACATGGTTTCCGGCATGGCGGTGCGGGCGACCAACAGATTCCCCAACGAATCCGTCGACGTGGCGTTCAACCCGGTCGGCCAAGTCGTTGGGCAGTTCTCCAAGGTGGAGAAGACCTCGACTGTGATCGAACGGTGGGTGCAGGAGTACCTGGAAGCGACGAACCGGCTCGACGAACTGAACGAGGCCGCTTCGGTCTGAGCCCGTTCGGCTCAGTCGACGTCCTCGTCCGGCGGGCCGGTGAAGACCTCTTTGGTTCGCTCGACGGCGTAAGTGGCGATGTCCAGCGAGTTGTGGACGATGTCGCCGGTGCCGCCGGCGATGTCGCCTTTGATGATGTGACCGGCGTTCTCGACGATGTCCGATGACCGCTCTACGGCGTTCTGCACGATGTCCCGGGCGGCGTCGATGGCATCTTTCGGCTTGAAGGCCATGGCTATCTCCTGTGTGGTTAGTGGGTGACACCCGTGTCGGACGGGAAGCCTCCGCCGGCGCCGTTCGGGGCCCCGCCGCCGGTCAACTGACCGATCTGCCAGCCGTGTTCGGTGCAGAGCATCGGCTGCCCGTCAGGCGACTGGGCGGACGATCCCCGCGGGTTGTCGCACTTGGCACCGACCTGCTGCACCCCGTACAGCGGGTAGGTGATCACCCAATACCCCGTCTGCGCTGCCGGGAACTGGTTGATGATGAAGTGGCATGCCTCGGCCTGACCGCCGGGGCCGCGTCCGAAGATGAACCGCTCGTAGTTGTCGCACGGCGCACCCAGCGATGCGTCGTAGTTGATGCCCGGCACATCGCCGTCGTAGTTCCCGGGGTCGGCAATGGCGGCCGGGGCCAAGCCGACAGTCGCACCCGTGATCGCTGTGGCGATGAGCAGTTCGCGAATCATGACCCCACCTTCGGTGTTACGTAATCAGGGCCATCCCGAGGGCCCCGTGACCTGCAGGCAAGCATAGTCAGTGCTAACGGCGCCACAAGGCCGTTTCGCGCGGCCGAAACTCATCGGAGCCGAGGGCGAGAACACGTTCCAATCCACTCTCGGCGAATCCGTCGAGAAGCCGTTCCATCTCGGCTGTCGCGGTGCTTTACTGGGCCAGAACGCGTCATATCCAAGTCGTATTCACTCATAGGAGTGCCACTGATGCCGACTCCGAATCTTCCTTCCGGATTCGATTTCACCGACCCCGACGTCCACGCCGAGCGATTACCGGTTGAGGAACTGGCCGAGCTGCGACGGACCAAGCCGATCTGGTGGAACGAGCAGCCAGTGGGGGTGGGCGGATTCGACGACGGCGGCTTCTGGGTGGTCTCCAAACACAAAGATGTTAAGGAGATTTCGCGGCGCAGCGACGTCTTCTCCAGCCTGCAGAAGACGGCGCTGCCGCGCTACAAGGACGGCACGGTCGGTGAGCAGATCGAACGGGGCAAGTTCGTCCTGCTCAACATGGACGCGCCGCAGCACACCCATCTGCGCAAGATCATCTCGCGCGGCTTCACGCCCCGGGCCGTCGAGCGGCTTCGCGACGACCTGCGCGAGCGGGCCCGGCAGATCGTGGAAACCGCGTCGGCTCAGGGATCCGGCGACTTCGTCGAACAGGTGTCTTGCGAGCTTCCGCTGCAAGCCATCGCCGGCCTGCTGGGTGTGCCGCAGGAAGACAGGATGAAGCTGTTCCACTGGTCCAACCAGATGGTCGGCGACCAGGACCCCGAGTTCGAGAACAACGACGCGATGGATGCGTCGATCCAACTGATCATGTACGCCATGCAAATGGCCGCCGACCGGGCCGCGAATCCCGGTCCCGACATCGTCACCAAGCTGATCGAGGCCGACGTCGACGGTCACAAGCTCTCCGACGACGAGTTCGGTTTCTTTGTCATCCTGCTTTCCGTCGCCGGCAATGAGACCACTCGCAACTCGATCACCCAGGGAATGATGGCCTTCACCGACTTCCCCGATCAGTGGGAGCTGTACAAGAAGGAGCGTCCGGCCACCGCCGCGGACGAGATCGTTCGGTGGGCCACGCCGGTCACGTCGTTCCAACGGACCGCGCTCGAGGACTACGAGCTGTCCGGCGTGCAGATCAAGAAAGGCCAGCGCGTCGTAATGGTCTATCGCTCAGCCAATTTCGATGAGGAGGTGTTCGACGACCCGTTCACCTTCAACATCCTGCGTGACCCCAACCCGCACGTGGGCTTCGGCGGAACCGGTGCGCACTATTGCATCGGGGCCAACCTGGCGCGAATGACGATCGACCTGATGTTCAATGCGATCGCCGACGCCATGCCCGATCTGGAGTCGATCGGCAAACCCGAACGCCTCCGTTCAGGCTGGCTCAACGGTATCAAACACTGGCAGGTCGATTACCACAGTGATGCCTCGGCGAAATACCCTGTCGCGCATTAGGCTACGGCTATGCCGTCACACAAAGCAGTCCAAGTAAAGTCGGCGGGTGCGCCGCTGGAGCTCGCCGAGGTCGAGACCACGCCGCCGGCGCGCGGCGAAGTGCGGATCAGCGTCGGCGCGTGCGGCATCTGTGGGACCGACGCCCACTTTGTTTCCGGCGACTTTCCCGGCCTGTCCTGGCCGCTGACTCTTGGCCACGAAATCGCCGGCACGATCGCCGAAATAGGTCCGGGTGTCGACGATTTCGCGGCCGGTGACCGCGTCGCCGTCGGCTGGTTCGGCGGCAACTGTAACCACTGCGCACCGTGTCGCAAGGGTCTGTTCATCCACTGCGTGAACGGCAAGGTACCGAGCTGGCACTATCCCGGTGGCTACGCAGAATCGGTGATCGCGCCGGCCACCGCCCTGGCCCGCGTCCCCGCGGAACTCTCCGACGCGGAAGCCGCTCCGATGGGCTGCGCCGGTGTGACCACCTACAACGCGCTGCGCCACACCAACGCGTTGCCGGGTGACCGAGTGGCGATCCTCGGTGTCGGCGGCCTCGGCCACCTCGGGATCCAGTTCGCCCGGGCAATGGGTTTCGAAACCATCGCGATCAACCGCGGCACAGCAAAAAAGGACGACGCGATCAAGCTGGGCGCACATCACTACGTCGACTCCACCGACGGCGACGTCGCCGAAGCGTTGAATGACCTCGGCGGGGTCGCTGTGGTGCTGGGTACGGCTGGAGCATCGAAGGCCATGGCCGCGACGGTCGGCGGCTTGCAACCCCGGGGTGAGCTCATCACCATCGGGGTCACCCCTGAGCCGCTGCCGATCAGCCCGCTGCAACTGATCACACCGGGACTCAGCATCATCGGACATCCGTCCGGGACTGCCAGCGAGATCGAAGACACCATGAAATTCGCGGTACAGACCGGCGTGCGGGCCTGGATCGAAGAGCTGCCGCTGGCGCAGGCTGCCGAAGGCTATGCGGCACTCCAGCAGGGCCGGGCGCACTACCGCACCGTTTTAACGGCTTGACCGACAACAGCGCGGTGCGCAGCCTTGACGGTTCCCACGGCGAGCTACTGATCCATACCGGCGTAGCCGGTCGCGCCGCGCAGCTAGGGCATCGGCTGACGATCGCGATGCGCAGCTGGCAGGCGAGCGCCCAGTGGGATTCAGGCGAGCCCGTGAGCGCGGAGTTGACTGTCGACGTCGGTTCGCTCGAGGTGGTGCGCGGCGAGGGTGGCCTGACCCCGTTGTCCGGCCCGGAGAAGGTCCTGGTGCGCAGCAACGCTTTACGTTCGCTGGACGCTCGTCGATTCCCGCGAATCACCTTCGTCGCCAAGACAATTGAGAAGACGGACGACGGCTACCGGTTGACCGGGGCGTTGACCCTGCACGGCAAGACCCTGGCACAGACCGTGGATGTGCGCACCGATGACCTGGATGGCAGCTGGTGGCTATCCAGTGAAGCCACGGTCCGGCAATCCGAGTTCGGCATCAAGCCGTACTCGCAGCTATTGGGCGCCCTGAAAGTCGCCGACGATGTCACCGTGTCGTTTACGGCGGAGTGTGCCAAAGAATTCTGATGAAGGGAGTCGCGATGCGGATCGGAGTGGTGTTCCCGCAGACTGAGATTGGTGCCGACGCGGGTGCCGTCCGGTCCTACGCCGAGCATGCCGAGGCGCTCGGGTTTGCCCACCTGCTCGCCTACGACCACGTCGTGGGAGCCGACCGCGATGTCCACGCCGGCTGGAACGGTCCCTACGACCTGCACACTACGTTCCACGAGCCCCTGGTGACCTTCGGCTACCTGGCCGCGATCACCACCTCTTTGGAGTTGGTCACCGGCGTCATCATCCTGCCGCAGCGCCAGACCGTTCTAGTCGCCAAGCAGGCCGCCGAAGTGGACCTACTCAGCGGCGGCCGGCTGCGCCTGGGAGTCGGGCTCGGCTGGAACGCGGTCGAGTATGAGGCTCTCGGAGAAGACTTTTCGACGCGGGGCAAACGCTGCGACGAACAGGTCGAGTTGATGCGCAAGCTGTGGACCGAGCCGAGCGTCACCTTCAGCGGTAGCTATCACCAGGTGACCGGCGCCGGGCTGGCGCCGCTGCCGGTACAGCGGCCGATTCCGGTGTGGTTCGGGGCGTCATCCGTGCGGGCGTTGCGCCGCGCCGGCCGGCTCGGTGACGGCTGGTTCCCGATGGTCGGCCCTGGACCCAAACTCGAGCAGGCGCGTCGGCAGGTGGCACAGGCGGCGACCGAGGCCGGCCGAGACCCCGCGCAGATCGGCATGCAAGGCCAGGTGTCCTGGAACGGCAGCGCCGAGGACCTGGCCGAGGGCTTGCGACTCTGGGCGGATGCGGGTGCATCGCACGTGTCGATCAACACCATGGACGCCGGGCTGGCATCGGTCGATCAACACCTCGCTGCATTGACAACCGCCGCCGAAATCGCCGGCGATATCACGGGTTAACGCGGCGCATGCCAGCCGACGCTACGGCGACGGCGCTCCGGGCGGTGGAGGTTGCGGCGGCGACTGCTGGTCGGGCGCCTGCCCGTGCAGCCGTTCGAGCAACTTCGTCAGCAGCGGGTGCGGGTTGGGCGGCTCTTCCGGCGGCGGAGGTGCCACCGGAGGTGGCGCCGCGGGCGGCTGAACCGGCGCGGCTGCGGGCACGTTGACCGGCGCCTGAGCGACGACGGGCTGCTGCTGAACGGTTGGCGCTTGCTCCGGCGCAGGTTTGGAAGCCGAGCGGGCAGCCGGGGTCTCGACCGCGGCCGGTCGCGGAGCGCGGGCCTCGGCGACGGGGGCGGCCGCGGCCCAGTGAGCCGTCGGCCGGACCGGATCGGGTCCACGGTGGGGCACCAGGTGCTGACCCATCGCGAGCGACAGCGATGCAACGAATGTGACCACTCCGGCGCCCAGCATCGTCAATGCTCCGGCATACGAACGTTGTCCGGGGGCTTCGTGGTCCTGCCGCCGGCTGTTCTGGGTCTCGAGCATCTGGGCGTCAGTGAATTCCGTGCTCTGAGCTGACGCGAGTGCGGCTCCACGCGCCAGAGCCAAATCTGCACCCGGCTGGGTGATGATCGGGACCGGCACCGCCGCCTCCAGACGCGTTGACAGCGCGCCCAGTTCGGGTTCGGCGCCGACGATCACAATGCCGTTCGGCTGCCAGGAGCTGCGGTCGAACAGCGTGGTCAACCAGTGGACCAGATGATCGGGCCCGCCGGGCAACTGCTTGATGGCCGTCTGCGACTCGTCGCCGTCGTTGTCGACCATCACGACGATGGTCGACTCGCCGTCCAGTACGCACACGGCGGCCTGGTCGTAGCCGACGACCGGAGCGATTGCGCGGGCAAGCATTTCGCACGCTTCATGGAAACGAATCGGGACAACGTTGTCGAAACCGGCGTCGGTCAGCGACTCCAGAAGCAGAGCAGATTCCGCGGCCGCTTCGTCGCTCCACGTGACGCCGACGACGTGAAGTCGCTGGTCGTATCCCGCGGCTTCGGCCTGCGCGTCCAGCACGGCAGCGCTGGCCTGTTCCGAAGTATGGACCGCCTGGACGCCATTGGCGGGGGGCACGTCGAAGTCGTCGTGATCGAGCGTGGTTCCGTCGGCGTCACGGCCTTCCACCAGGACCCAGCCGACTGACGTTGATGTCAGCGACAGTCCAAGTACCGTATCCAAATTTGCACCTCAATCGCGGCCCGATGCCCGAGCGCCGCAGTCGTCGACCAGACGATTCGAGCGCTGGTTCGCGAGCGGCGGAAGGACCGGGACGGCGTGGTCTCGTCGGTCTACCCGGGTGACCCTACGCGGTCGCGGCGCCGAAATGCCACCGGGGATCGACGCGTGTGCAATCGCGTGAGGCCGCAAAATGTTGCCAGGAATCGACGGCTGGTCCGCATTACCCGAGGTAGCCGCAGGTGGCGGCGGTCGGCAGCGTAACCAGACACGTTTGCGTCTTGATCGACATATGGACGACCGCACGGTAAGTTTTCCGAGAGTGCGTGACGCCGTCGACAAGGGGCCTTTATATGGCATGCGTAAGCGAGAAATTGAGTGGCTGGCTGCGGCGACTGACGGTCGCCACGATCGCGGCCGCCGCCCTACCGGGCCTGATCGGCCTCGTCGGCGAGGCGCCGACGGCGGGAGCGTTCTCCCGGCCCGGTCTTCCCGTTGAGTATCTGCAGGTGCCGTCGGCTTCGATGGGCCGCAGCATCAAGGTCCAGTTCCAGACGGGTGGGACCAACGCGCCGGCCGTGTACTTGCTGGATGGCCTGCGCGCCCAGGACGACTACAGCGGCTGGGACATCAATACCCCGGCGTTTGAGTGGTACTACCAGTCCGGGCTGGCGATCGTCATGCCGGTCGGCGGACAGTCCAGTTTCTACACCAACTGGTACAAACCGGCCTGCGGCAAGGCCGGCTGCTCGACCTACAACTGGGAAACCTTCCTGACCAGCGAGCTGCCCGGATACCTGTCCTCACAGAAAAGCACCAAGGCGGGCGGCAGCGCCTCGGTCGGCATTTCCATGGCGGGCTCCACGGCGATGAACCTGGCGATCTACCACCCAGATCAGTTCATCTACGCCGGTTCGCTATCCGGCTACCTCAGCCCGTCCACCGGGCAGAGCTGGATCGGCCTCGCGATGAATGATGCCGGCGGCTACAAGAAGGAAGACATGTGGGGACCCGACAACGACCCGGCATGGATACGCAATGACCCCACGGTCAACGTCGGCCAACTCGTCGCCCACAACACCCGGCTGTGGGTCTACTGCGGCAACGGAACGCCCAACGAACTCGGCGGCGCCAACTTGCCGGCCACGTTCCTGGAAAGCAACTTCATGATCGGCGGCAACAAGAAGTTCCAGGACGCCTACAACGCCGCGGGCGGGCACAACGCCGTG
>DASXJI010000416.1:0-6602 GCA_036497495.1 Mycobacterium sp. | reverse complement strand
CTTTTGGATGCTCATATTCCGCAGTTGGTGGCTTCGCAGTCGGCGTTTGGGGCTAAGGCGGGGTTGATGCGGTCGACGATCGGTCAGGCGGAGCAGGAGGCGATGTCGTCGCAGGCGTTTTTCGCCGGTGACGGTGCGGCGGCGTTTCAGGCGGCGCATGCCCGGTTTGTGGCGGCGGCGGCCAAGGTGAATTCGCTGCTGGATATCGCGCAGGCCAACCTTGGGGATGCCGCGGGCACCTATGTGGCCGCTGACAGCGCTGCGGCCAGCAGCTACCCGGGCTTCTGACCCGATTACGGCTTGAGGAAAGGGATTTAGATGTCGCAGATTATGTACAACTATCCGGCGATGCTGGCGCACGCCGCGGATATGGCCGGGTATGCGGGCACGTTGCAGAGCTTGGGTGCCGATATCTCCGCGGAGCAGGCCGCGTTGCAGGCGGGTTGGCAGGGGGATACCGGGATGAGTTATCAGGCCTGGCAGGCGCAGTGGAACCAGGCGATGGAGCAGTTGGTGTTGTCCTACCGCGCGATGGCGGGCACTCATGAGAACAACACCACCTCGATGCTGGCCCGCGACCAGGCCGAAGGCGCCAAATGGGGCGGCTAGCGCCGCGGCCTCAACCAACCGCTTAAGGGCCGGCTGTCTCGGCAGGACCGCTCGCACTTCGTCGACTTCGAGCTTGGTAAACCGCGCCGCTTTCCTCTGCGAACCCCGATATGTTAGCTTAGCCAATGCTAACGACGCCGGTCGTTGTCGCTCCTGAAAGCGACCATGTCGCGGCACTGGCCTTCCATCAAATCGACGGCGGCTGACAATGACTGCGCCGATTTGGATGGCACTTCCTCCCGAAGTGCATTCGGCGCTGTTGAATAGTGGTCCGGGGCCAAGCTCGCTGCTGGCGGCCGCCGACGCGTGGAATTCGTTGAGTGCCGAATATATTTCGGCGGCCGACGAACTCACCGCCGTGTTGACGTCGGTGCAGGCGGCCGTATGGGAAGGGCCGAGCGCGGAGTCGTATGCGGCCGCGCACGTGCCGTATCTGGCTTGGCTGATCCAGGCCAGCGCCAACAGCGCCGCAGCGGCCACCCGTCATGAGGCCGCAGCCGCGGCCTATACCGTCGCGTTGGCGGCGATGCCGACGCTGCCAGAGCTGGCCACCAATCACACCGTGCACGGTGTACTGCTGGCCACCAATTTCTTTGGTATCAACGCGGTTCCGATCGCTCTCAACGAAGCCGACTATGTGCGGATGTGGGTCCAGGCGGCTACCGCGATGACGACCTACCAGGCAGTCTCCGCCGCGGCGGTGGCCTCGTCGCCGCAAACGCAGCCGGCGCCGGCGGTGGTCAACCCCGCGGCGTCGGGGTACGGCAACACCGTATCCAACGCCTTCCAAGCCATCGAACAGCTGCTGCACGATGCGTCCACGCTCAATCTCTCCGACCTGCAGTCGTCCTTGCTGAACGTGGTGCAGAACTTCAACGTCACGGCGTTCCTGCAGAATCCGGTGGGATACAGCCAGCAGATCGTCGAATCCCTCGTGAACAATTTCCCTGTGCTGTCCGACCTTTATTACGGCTTCGGCGGCGACCACATCTTCGAATTGCTCACAAATCCGGTAGGGTTCGTGCAGCACATCATCAGCAATTTCCTCGCCAATCCGCTTGGGGTGCTGGAGAATCCGTTTACGCTGATCCTCAGCGCCGACGACTATCCGACCATCTTCTATCCGCTGATCTCGCCGGCGATCGCCCCCGCCTTCGCGATCGCGTCCGTCGGCTCTGCCGGCGGCCTCGCGGGGCTGGCCGCAATTCCGCCGACCACAATGCCCGTCATTTCCCCAGTGCTTGCACCGGCGCCCCTTACCGTGCCGGCCGCCGGGATGGCTACGACCGTCGTCGTATCGGCCGTAGCCCCTGCGGCGGCGCCGGCATCGGCTCCCGCCCCTGCAAGCGCACCGGCGGCGGCGCCCGCAGCCACGGTGGCCGGCCCTCCACCGGCGCTGCCGGCAGCGGGCGCACCTTTCGTGCCGCCCTACGCGGTCGGCCCGCCCGGCATCGGATTTGACTCAGGAATGAACGCCAGCGCCAGGTCCAGTGCCAAGCGGAAAGCGCCCGAGCCCGACAGCGCAGTAGCCGCAGCCGCAGCAGCCGCGCGTGATCAGCGGCAGGCGCGGCGGCGCCGGCGCGCGATTTCGCGCGATCACGGCGACGAGTTCGTCGACATGAACATCGAAGTGAATCCGGACTGGGACGCGACGCCCGGTGACGAATCGCCGGCGTCGGGCAACGGCGCGGGGCCGTTGGGATTTGCCGGTACGGCGCGCATCGAATCCGTCGAGCGGGCCGCGGGACTGGCCACGCTGGCCGGCGATGAGTTCGGCGGCGGCCCAACGGTGCCGATGGTGCCGAGCGGCTGGGAGTCCGGTGCCCGGCAGCAGAGGCCTACGGCGTAAGCACGATCGAGCCGACCGTTTGACGGCCCTGCAGGTCGCGGTGCGCCTGTGCGGCCTCGGCTAACGGGTAGCTGCGGCTCACTGTGATGCTCAGCGATCCGTCGGCGATCGCGGCGAACAGTTCGCCTGAGCGCCAAGCGAATTCTTCGCCGGTGCGGGTGAAGTGAACCAACGACGGACGGGTCAGGTAGACCGATCCGGCCGCATTGAGCCGCTGAGGGTCGACGGGCGGCACCGGTCCGCTGGATGCACCGAACAGGGCCAGGGTTCCCCGCACGGCGAGACTGGCCAGGCTGGCGTCGAATGTGCTTGCACCGACACCGTCGAACACCGCCGCCACGCCGGCCCCAGCGGTCAGTTCGCGGATCCGCCCGGCGAACTCGGCCGCATCGTCGCCGGGATAGTCCAGCACATCGGTGGCGCCGGCCGCCCGCGACAGCTCGGCCTTCGCCGGGGTCGACACCGTCGTGATCACCCGGACGCCCAGCTTCGTCGCCCACTGCGTCAAAATCAGCCCCACCCCACCCGCTCCGGCATGGACCAGCACCGCGTCGCCGGGCTGCACGGGATACACCGAGGTGATCAGATAATGCGCCGTCATGCCCTTCAACAGGGCCGAGGCGGCCACGTCCAGGCCGACTTCCGATGGCACATGCGCGACCAATTGCGCTGGTGCGGTGCTGAATTCGGCGTAGGCACCGGACGCTGCCGCGGTCGCCACCCGGTCGCCATCGCTCAGCCCTGTCACGCCGTCGCCGACGGCGGCCACGGTTCCGGCCACTTCGGTGCCCAGCACGAACGGCAGATCGCGAGGGTAAGCCCCGGAACGGAAATAGGTGTCGATGAAATTCACACCGATCGCTTCGGCCTTGATCAGGACCTCACCCGGCCCCGGGGAGGGTTGCGGCCGCTCGACATAGCGCAGGACTTCCGGACCGCCGACTTCTGCGACTTCGATTGCGTGCATGCTGACTATCATCCGGATGCATGGAGTCCGCATGAAGTTGGCCCGGCCCGACATTCGCCATCCCCGGATTGTGCTGGCCGGTTCGGCGGACGGCGACGATGCCGGCCTGGTGGCTGCGCTGCGCGCGCGCGGCCTGCATGCGCACTGGTTGTCCTGGGACGACCCGCGCACGCTGGACACCGATCTGGTGATTCTGCGGGACAGCAGCGATCACGCCGAGTTTTTGGCGTGGACGAAGCGGGTGCCCAACCTGTTGAACGCTCCTGACGTCGTCGCCTGGAACACCGGTCGGCGTCACCTGCGCGACCTTGGTCGCGCGGGAGTGCCTGTGCTGCGGGGCCGTCGTCCGTCAGGCTCCGCGGTTCGCACGGCACTGGTTTTTAGCGGCGGCATCCAGTCCCACGCATTCGTCGAGAATTCGCCGATCGAGGCTGATTTCGAATTGTGGGACCTCGGACAGGCCGCGTTGCAGGCAGCTGCCGAGCAGTCGGGTATCGCTGTCAGCGAGTTGCTGTACGCCCGCGCGGATGTCATTGAAGAATCCGGTGACGCCGAGCTGGCAGAGCTGAATCTGGTTGCCCCGTCGTTGGGTTGGCAGCTACTCGACGGCGACGCCCGCGACGACGCGCAGCGGAAGTTCGCGTTGTGCGTCGAGTCAGCGCTGGACCGGTTGGGGCTCGGTCCGCTCTCGCATCGAGGCCCATAAGGCCGCGGTGGCCGCAGTGCATATCGCGGCCCCCGCGACGTGGACCGCGACCAGCGCGGCCGGAACTCCGGTGAAGAACTGCACGGTCCCGACCGCGGCCTGGCCCAAAACCGCCACCAACAGGACGCACAGCCGCACCAGGACCGGCCGCGGCGCGTGCACCGCGAGCAGCCCGAAACCAAGCCCGACCAGCAGGGCGAGATACGCGACCAGCAGCGACGAGTGCGCGTGCACCAACGTGGTGATCTCGATCCGCAGCCGCGGCACGGTCCGGCGCGGGCTGGTATCCCCGGCGTGCGGGCCCGCGGCCGTGACCAGCGTGCCGGCCACCAGGACCGCGGCCAGCGTGAGTGCGCTGAGCAGAGTGAGCGCGCGCAGCGGCTTGACCACTTGGTGACTGATCACCCCGTCGTCAGGCTCGCCGATTTTGACGAACAGCAGCACCGAGAGCCACACCATCGTCATCGAGGTGAGCAGGTGGATGGCCACCGTCCACCACAACAGCCCGGTGCGAACGGTGATCCCGCCGATCACCGCCTGCACGACGGTCGATGCCGGCATCAACCAGGCGTAGACCAGCACTTCGGTTCGGCGGTGGGCCCGGTACACCACCAACACGGCCAGCGCCGCGGTGAGGACTACGGCGAAGGTGATCATCCGGTTGCCGAATTCGACGGCCTGGTGGATGCGTGGCACCTCGGAAACCGCGATCGGGGTGAAGCTGCCCGGAAAGCATTGCGGCCAGGTCGGGCAGCCAAGTCCAGACGCGGTGACGCGGACGATCGCACCGGTGACGGCAATGGCCCCCTGGGTCAGGATCACCGCCGCCGCGACGATCCGCTGCACCCGCAGGCTGGGTTCGGGCAGCAGGTCGACCAGCCGCCGCAAGAGTCGCCCGACAGCCATCGCCCGATCGTAGGGCAACGAAAACTACGCCGCGTAGTAGGGCCGGTCAGGTGAAGCGGAACCAGCGCAATGCGGCCAGTCCGGCCAGCGTCCCCCACACCACAAGCACCAGCACGCCGAACCAGTCGACCGACAGGCTCATCGCGCGGGACAGCGCCTCGGTCAGCGCCCCCGCCGGGGTGAGCCGTGCCGCCCATCTGACGGCCGAACCGACCATCCCGGATTCGATGGTCAGCGCACCGAGTCCGGCGAAGACAAACCACAATAGGTTGGCCACCGCCAGCACGATCTCGGCGCGCAGGGTGCCGCCAAGCAGCAAGCCTAGTGCCGCGAAAACCGCGGTGCCCAGCGCGATAACCGCCGCACCCAGGGCCAGACCCGGCGGAGACGGCCGCCAACCGATCGCAAAACCAATGGCGCCCAGAATGATCGACTGCAGGAACACGACAGTGACGACCGCCGCCGATTTGCCCGCGATGATGCCCCACACCGGTAACGCCGTCGCGCCCAGCCGTTTGAGCGCGCCATAGCGCCGGTCGAAGGCGACCGCGATGGCCTGGCCGGTGAACGCGGTCGAGATCACTGCCAGCGCCATGATCACCGGAACGAAGGTGGCGGCCCGGTTGTCGCCGAACGACCCGAGCGGAAGCAACGTCAAACCGATCAGCAGCGTGATCGGGATGAACATGGTGAGCAGCAGTTGCTCGCCGTTACGCAGCAACAGCTTCAGCTCGAGACCGAACTGCGCGGCCAGCATCTTCGGTACTGCGGCGGGTCGCGGGTTGGGCGTGAAAGTGCCTGCAGCGAAATGGTTCTGGGTCATCTGCGCCGCTCCTCCCGGCCTTTTCGGATCGCACTGCCCTGTTGATCGTCGCCGACGCGCGTCACGAGCGCAACTCCCGGCCGGTCAGCTCCAGGAACACGTCTTCCAGGCTGCGCTGCTCCACCCGCAGGTCGGTCGCCAGCACGTTGATCTGAGCGCACCACGCCGTCACGGTGGCCAGCACCTGTGGGTCCACCGGGCCTTCCACCAGATACTCGCCCGGCATCGCCTCGGAAACCTGGTAGTCCTCGGGCAGCGCCGACACCAGCAGCGTCAAGTCGAGTCGCGGGGGCGCGCTGAACCGCAGCTGGCCTTTGGCGCCGCTGTGGGTCAATTCGGCCGGCGTTCCAGCGGCCACCGTCACCCCGTGGTCGATGATGACCAGTCGGTCGGCGAGCTCCTCGGCTTCCTTGAGCTGGTGGGTGGTCAACACCACCGTCACGCCGTCGCGGCGCAGCGCATCGATCAACTCCCACACCAGGATTCGGGCCTGGGCGTCCATGCCGGCGGTCGGCTCGTCGAGGAAGACCAATTCGGGCCGGCCGACCAGCGCGCAGGCCAGCGCGAGCCGCTGCTGCTGCCCGCCGGAGAGCCGTCGGTAGGTGGTGCGGGCCGCGTCGGTCAGACCCAAAGTGTTCAGCAGCCACGTCGGATCCAGGGGGTCGGCGGCATAGGAGGCCACCAGGTTGAGCATCTCGCCGGCCCGGGCAGCGGGATAGCCGCCGCCGCCCTGCAACATCAC
>DASXJI010000415.1:0-3657 GCA_036497495.1 Mycobacterium sp. | reverse complement strand
ACGTCGATGCCGAACTCCTCGGCAAGCTCGGCACGCCGGGTCAGCGTGGTCAGCTGCGCGGGGTGGCTGCCCGGGTGGACCACTTCCATCGGGTGCGGGTCGAAGGTCATCAACACCGTGGGCACTCCCCGGGCACGGCCTGACTTGACCGCATGCGAGATCAGTTCGGCGTGCCCGCGGTGCAGACCGTCGAACACCCCGATGGTGAGCACGCATCGGCCCCAGTCCGTGGGTATCTCGTCCTGCCCCCGCCACCGTTGCACAACTGCCAGCCTACGGGGCAAGGTAGCGCCCGGTCGTGCGAGAGCCGCAGAGCAGATGAGGATTGCTTAAACTTCCGTTGTGCCCCCTGACCTACCTGCCGAGGAGCCTGCCGGGCTGAGTGCGGTTGCCCAGGATTACCTCAAGGTCATCTGGAATGCCCAGGAATGGTCGCTGGCCAAAGTCAGCACCAAGATGCTGGCCGAAAAGCTCGGGGTGTCGGCCAGCACTGCCTCGGAATCCATCCGCAAACTTGCGGAGCAGGGCCTGGTCGATCACGAGAAATACGGCGCGGTCACCTTGACCGACTCGGGCCGCCGAGCGGCGCTGGCCATGGTCCGGCGCCACCGGCTGCTGGAGGCGTTCCTGGTCAAGGAGCTCGGGTACAGCTGGGACGAGGTGCACGATGAGGCCGAGGTACTCGAGCACGCGGTGTCCGACCGGCTGGTGGCACGCATCGACGCCAAGCTGGGCTTCCCCCAGCGCGATCCGCACGGCGACCCGATCCCGGGCTCCGACGGGCAGGTACCGACCCCACCCGCTCGCCAGCTGTGGTCGTGCGCCGATGGTGAGGCCGGGGTCGTAGCGCGGATTTCCGACAAAGACCCCGAGATGCTGCGCTACTTCGACAGCATCGGCATCAACCTCGACTCGCGGCTGCGGGTGCTCACCCGCCGCGAATTCGCCGGCATGATTTCCGTCGCGGTGGAATCCGCCGATGGGCCCACCACCGTCGACTTGGGGAGTCCTGCAGCCCAAGCTATTTGGATGGTGGCGGGCTAGCGTCCGCGTCGACGACGCTTACTTACCGGTGAGCTGCCTTCGCAGGACTTTGCCAGTCTCGTTGCGCGGCAACTGCTTTACGAACACCACGTCACGCGGGACCTTGTGCCGAGCCAGATGGGCGCGCACGTGCGACTTGACGCCGTCGGCGTCCAGACCGGAATCCGGCCGTGCGACGACAAAAGCGGCCAGTCGCTTCCCGAATTCGGCATCGTCGACGCCCACCACCGACGCCTCCACGATGTCGGGATGGTCGTCAAGAAGATTCTCGACTTCGAGCGGAAAGACATTCTCGCCACCCGAGACGATCATGTCGTCGTCGCGGCCGTCGATGAAATACAGGCCGGTTTGGTCGAAGTGCCCGGTGTCGCCGGTCGAAAGCAGACCGTCGACGATCTCTTTGTTTGCGCCGTCGGTGTAGCCGGAGAAGCTCAGACCACTGGAGACGAAAAGGGTTCCGACGCGACCGGGTTCGGTGACCTTGCGGCGATTCTCGTCGTAGATGGCTACCGTGCAACCGGCGGGTGGGCGGCCGACGGTGCCGGGCGCGCGACGCAGTTCGTCTGGGGTGGCGACGGCGGCGACGGCAACCTCGGTGGACCCGTACAAGTTGTAGAGCACGGCGCCGAACGCATCGCGGGCGCGTCGACATAGGTCGGGCGACAACGAAGACCCTGCGGCGAAAAGCACTTTCAGCGATGAGGTGTCGTATTTCGCGAGCACGTCAGGACCCAGATCGAGGATGCGTTGCAGCATCGTCGGTACCAGCACCACGGCACCCACTCGGTACTCGGCGATCGCCTTCACCGTCGACTCCGCGTCGAATCGACGTGCCATCACGACCTGGTTGCCCAGGGTCAGACCCACAGCGCAGGTGGCCAGACCCGTCGCGTGGAAAAGCGGCGCGGCGATGTAGTAGGCGCCGTCGCTCGGCCAGGGAATCCTGTCGAGTAGCTGCGCGGATTGCGACGGGTCAATCCGGTTGCGCGGCACACCTTTCGGAGTCCCGGTGGTTCCGCTGGTGAGCAGTGCCATACCGCCCGGCTGTTGCGGCGCAGGCAGCGACGAGGTCGACTGACTGTCAATCAGCTCGTCCTGTCGGCTGCTGGTAAACCGTAAGATTTCCGGCGGCAGCGTGATCAGAATGTCCTCGAACTCATCGTCGACCAGAATGCAGCTCACGTGTTCTCGCGCGGACACATCCGCCAGCTGGGGGCCGCCAAAGCCGGTGTTCATCAACACAGTCCGAACGCCGATTTTGTTCGCCGCGCTCACCGTCACCATGACGTCGCGGCTGTTGCGATGCAGTGTTGCAATCACGGCGCCGGTCCGAATTCCTTTGGCCAGCAGAGAACGTGCTAAGGCGTTGGACGTCTCGTCGAGTTCGCGAAAGCTGATGGTGCCGTGTTCGTCGGTGATGGCCGGCGCGTCCCGGTAACGGGCCGCGGTGTTTACGACCAGCCCGCCGAACGCTCCATAGCGGCGAATGGCGATGAACGCCCGCAGCGCCTCGTCGGGCCGGCGTAAGTCGACCATGCCACGGCGCGCCAGCACTCGTACCGCGGCCAGCCGGTCGCGTACCCGGGCGAAACCGGGCCGGTTCACGATGCGGTGTTGGCTTCTGCGACCGCGGTGCGCAAGAAGTGCCCGGCCACCTGCAAGCTGGTCAGGCCTCCGTCGCGTGGCCAGAGCCAATAGCCGTGCATCAGGCCTGGCCACATGTGCTCGTCGCAGCGGCCACCCGCTTGAACCACCAGCGCTGCGAACGCCTCGGCATCGGCGCGCATCACTTCCCGTGAACCGTAATGAACTTGGATCGGCGGTAAGTCGGAAAGCTCGGCATTCAGCAGGGACAGCCGGGGGTCCGCGGGGTCATGGTCACCGACATACAGTGCGACGGCCCGGGCGGCCGCACGCGGATCCAGCGGCTGACGCCGGGTACGCGCGTCAGCAATGCATAACCGGTAGGACGGATCGATCAGCGGGCCGAACAGCGCCAGCGCCGCCGGGGCGGGCAACCCCTCGCCGCGCAGGCGCAGGGCAAGCCCGACCGCCAGGTGCCCACCGGCCGAATCCCCGGCGACGACGATCTTCGCCGGGTCGTGCCCTTGCGACAGCAGCCAGCGGTACGCGGCCAGCGCATCGTCCTCGGCCGCCGGGAACGGATGCTCCGGTGCGAGCCGGTAGTCAATGGCGAAGGCCGGCATCCCGGAGTACGCGGACAGATGAGACGCGAAGCCGCGATGGGTGCGCGCCGAGCAGATCAGGTAGCCGCTGCCATGCAGCACCAACACCACGCCCGCAGCGCCGTCGGCCTCCGGAGCCCAGACCCACTCCCCTGACACCGGCGCACCAACACGCTTGACCCGGATGCCGGGAACCACTGGGGCGGTGCGGGAAATCACGTAGTCGGCCGCCGGCCGCAGCGCCGCCAGCAGCCACCGTTGTGACACCAGCACAGTGAGCACCACATTGAAGCCCAACCGCGAGATCGGAACATAGCTGAGCCGGTCGACGGCAGCCATCGAGCTGCGCCGCAAGCCTTTTGCCGTCCGGGTGATCATCCGGCGAGCAAGCCCGTGGCGATGTGAGTCACCTGGACCTCGTTGCTGC
>DASXJI010000414.1:0-2896 GCA_036497495.1 Mycobacterium sp. | reverse complement strand
GTTCTGGGCGACCACCGATGCCGCGGCGGTGCGCGCCGCGCTGACCCGGCTGCGGAGCGCAGGCGACGACCGACGCGCGTGACCGTGGCGTAGTGGAACCCGAAGCTGGACCCGCTCAGGACTCCCGGCGCTAGATCAGGCGAGCGTGACCAAACCCAACTCGGCCGCCGAGGCCAGCATCGGGTTGTTCGGCAGCACCCGCACGGTGTAGCCCACTGACCCGGCGACCGGCAACGGCGTCGTCGTCGAGAAGACGTGGTCGCCGCCGGCCGCGGTGCCGGTGTAGGGCATGTCGACGGTGACCGGATCGACCAGCGCGTCGCCGGTGTCCACCCTGCCGACCACTGCCTGGACGGTGACCTCGTCGGGCCGCAGCCCGGCCAATTGCACGGTCGCGGTCAGGGTGAGCTTCGATCCAAGCACCGGAGTATCCGGCAGCCCAGTGCTGTCAACGTCGGTGATGCGAATGTGCGGCCATTCCTTGAACGCCCGTCGGCGGTAGTCGGCCAGCTCGCGGGCCGGGTCGAACGCCGGCTGCCCGTCGTCGTCAAAGGTCACCGTCCGGCGCAGCGACTCCGCAGCCGGCAGATAGTAGCCCTCGGTGTAGTCACGAACCATCCTGGAGGCCAACACTTTCGGGCCGAGCGTCTGCAACGTGTGGCGCACCATCTCGATCCAGCGGCGCGGAGTTCCGTGCTCGTCGCGCTCGTAGAACCTCGGCGCCACCGACTTCTGCAACAGGTCGTAGAGCGCGGCCGCCTCCAGGTCGTCACGACGGTCCTCGTCGGCGACCCCGGAGGCTGACGGTATCGCCCAACCGTTCTCGCCGTCGTACCACTCGTCCCACCACCCGTCGAGGATCGACAGGTTCAGCCCACCGTTCAGCGCGCTCTTCATTCCCGAAGTGCCGCAAGCCTCTAACGGCCGCAGCGGGTTGTTCAGCCAGACGTCGCAGCCCCAATACAGCAGCCGGGCCATCGACATGTCGTAGTCCGGCAGGAACGCGATCCGGTGACGCACCTCCGGGCGGTCGGCGAACTGCACCACCTGCTGGATCAGCGCCTTGCCGCCGTCATCGGCGGGGTGGGACTTGCCGGCGACGATCAGCTGGATCGGTTTTTCCTCGTCGAGTAGCAGCTGTTCCAGCCGGTGCGGGTCGCGCAGCATCAGCGTCAGACGCTTGTACGTCGGCACGCGCCGGGCGAACCCGATAGTCAGCACGTTGGGGTCGAACGCTGCCCCGATCCAACCCAATTCACCCTCGGGCGCACCACGTTCCAGCCAAGAACGGTGCAGCCGCGCCCGGACATCCTCGACCAGCAGCGCCCGCAGTTGCGATCGGATCCACCACAGATGATCCGCGTCCACCTCGTTGACCCGCAGCCAGACGCCGGGGTCGCTGAACGAGTCCGACCCGAGCAGTTGCTGGCCGAGCTGCAACCATTGCGGCGCCGCCCAGGTGCGGGCATGAACGCCGTTCGTGATCGACCCGATCGGCACCTCGTCTGCGTCGAAGCCGGGCCATAGTTCGTTGAACATGGCCCGGCTGACCTCGCCGTGCAGTAGCGAAACACCGTTGGCGCGCTGGGCAAGTCGCAGGCCCATGTGCGCCATGTTGAATTTCTCCGGATCGTCTTCGGCACCGAGCGCCAAGACTCTGGCGATCGGCACGCCGGGCAGCAGCACCGAACCCGCGGCGATGCCGGCGCCGTCTGCGGTGTTGCCGGCGAAATACCGCTGCACCATCGCATGCGGAAACCGGTCGATGCCGGCAGGCACCGGGGTGTGCGTGGTGAACACTGTGCTGGAGCGCACCACGGTCAAGGCGGTGTCGAAATCCAAACCGGCATCCACCAGTTCACGAATCCGCTCGGCACCTAGGAATCCGGCGTGGCCCTCGTTCATGTGGTACACCTCGGGCGCCGGCAGGCCTTCGATCGAGGTGTACGCGCGGATCGCCCGTATGCCGCCGATTCCGGCGAGGATCTCCTGCTGCATCCGATGTTCTTGGTCGCCGCCGTAGAGGCGGTCGGTGACCCCGCGCGTCTCGTGGTCGTTCTCCGGGATGTCGGAGTCAAGCAGCAGCAGTGGTACCCGCCCGACTTGGGCGACCCAGATCCGGGCCCGCAGCCGATCGGAATCCGGCAGTGCGAGCTCAACCAGCGCGGGCGTGCCCGCACTGTCGGTGAGCAGTCGAAGCGGCAATCCCTGCGGATCCAACGCGGGATAGGTCTCGTGCTGCCAGCCGTCCGCGGTCAGCGACTGCCGAAAGTAACCGGAGCGGTAGTAGAGGCCGACCGCGATCAGCGGCAACCCGAGGTCCGACGCGGCCTTGAGGTGGTCGCCGGCCAGGATCCCCAAACCGCCGGAGTAGTTCGGCAGCACTTCGGCTACGCCGAATTCCATCGAAAAGTAGGCGATGCCATTGGGCATCGGAGTGCCGTTGGTCTGTTGCTGCTGGTACCAAAGCGGACGGCTCAGATAATCGTTGAGTTCGGCGGCCAATCCATCCAGCCGGTCCAGGAAGCCGCCCTCGAGCGCCAGCTCGTCGAGCCGGGCCGGGCTGACCGCCCCCAGCAGGGCAACCGGATCGCGACCGCACTGGCTCCACAACGTGGGATCGATCGCCTCGAAGAGGTCCTGCGTGGGTTTGTCCCACGACCATCGCAGGTTGATCGACAACTGCTCGAGCGCCGCCAGGCGTTCCGGGAGATGGGCACGGACCGTGAACCGACGGAGGGCTTTCACGCGTCACTACCTTACTGACGCCAGGGCAGGCTTCGCCTCCCGACCAACTGGCGCCGTCCGGCCTCAGGTGTGGCTCGACACTACGGTGGGTATTGGGCGCAGAGAGGTTCTCGAAGACGCGCAGGTGGCGGAGTCGACGGCACCCAGG
>DASXJI010000413.1:0-7980 GCA_036497495.1 Mycobacterium sp. | reverse complement strand
GGACCTTGACGGCGCGCGGGGCCGGCTGACCGGTACGTTCCTGAACGCCTACACATCGCTGACCCACGATGTGGTCATCCCGGGAGCCAAGCAGAAGCAGATCTCGGCCGTCGCAACCGTTCCCGCTGCCGCATCGACTTCGGCGACCGAAAACCACGCTGTGGTACTACTTTTCGTGAACCAGACCGTCATCGTCGGCCAAGACGCGCCGACCAGCACGGCATCGAGCGTTCGGGTCACCCTCGACAAGGTTGGCGGCCGATGGCTGATTTCGCAATTCGACCCGGTATGACCGAGATGCGGTGAACCGGTGAAGATTTGGACGTGTTTCTGCGCTCTGGCGATCGCGGCCACGAGTGTCGCCGGCTCGCTCTTGCCGGGGCCGGTGCCGCGGGCATCCGCCGCCCCGGCACCTGAGGTCGAATACGTATATGACGTGATGGTGCGGCGGCACTACAACAACTTTGCGAATCCTGCCGACGCGGTCAATTACGGTTACGGAATCTGTGACAAGTTGGGCCGCGGCGAAGGCTACTCGCAAGTCATGAGTGATGTGAAGAACGACATCGTGCCAAATGACGAATTCGCCGCCAATTACCTTGTCTCGTATGCAGTTAACCTTTTATGCCCAGCGCAGATTTGGCAACTGCGCGACTCGGCAGCTCACTACCAGCCACCGACCGGCGGCTGAGAAAATGAAGGAGACCGACATGCGGTATTGGCCCCTCACTCTGCCTGGCTTGGTCGTCGCGGGCGCCCTGGTGGCAACGCCCGGCGCGCATGCGGATGGTGACAACAACACCCTCATACCGAACAACAAGCGGCTCAACGACAGTGTGGTTTCCAACGTCTTTACCATTGAGCATCAGGCCGGCTGCACCAACGACGTCAGGATCAACCCACAATTGCAACTCGCCGCCCAGTGGCACACCAGGGACGTGCTGAACAACCGCAACCTTGACGGGGACGTCGGCTCAGACGGGTCCGCACCACAAGATCGCGCCAACGCGGCAGGCTTCCATGGCCAGGTGGCGGAAACCGTGGCGATTAATCAGTCGATAGCTATCAGCGGCAACGATTTGCTAAACCGGTGGTACCACAACCCCGCCTATATGGCCATCATGTCCAATTGTGCCAACAGCCAAATGGGAGTCTGGTCGGAAAACAGTCCCGATCGCACCGTCGTTGTCGCCGTGTACGGACAGCCGCCGCCCTCAGCCAACGCCAACCAAAGAAACGTAGCGGAACTCCCTCCGGGCTCCCAGGCGAACAACATCCCGCTCGATCCCAGCCCCGACTACGACGCCAGCGACGAGCTCGAAACCGGTAACAACTGGTGGGCGTGGATCCTGCGAGGCGTGTACCCACCTCCCGGTATTCCGCCGCAATAGGGGAGCCTAAGCGCCCGCGGGCATCCGGCCCTACCTCACAAGAGCGTTGTAATCGCTGCGCGGCAACGTTCTCCGTACCGGGCGAGCGCGTCTGGCGTTAGTTTGCCGCGGTGGATAGCGGTGGATCGAATCGTGAACGCCGCGTCTTCTACGCCGGGGATGGTGCCGGGTGAACTCCGGGCAGCTTGCTGAACATCGAGGCGGTCCCGGGAAGCGGTCCCGCGGTGATGGTCTCGCGGCGGTTGAGATTGTGCCCGAAACGGTCCGAGGCGAAGCGCACCACAGTGAGGGTTACGGGGATCAGCACCGGTGATACAACTAACAGCAACATCCCGGCAAGTGTTAGATACGTTGTCATTAATTCACTTTCATTGATTAGAGGCTCAATTTTCGGGCGGGACCTGACGCCGCTCGTGGCCGAGGCACGTCCGTAGCGCGCAGCTCGCGTCGCTTGGTAATCCTGCTGTCTCCCAAGTGTGTCCGAGTCCAGCCCGGTACGCGTCACCTCAACGGGTAGTTCTCCTCTCCCCGGCAGAGGCAAAGTGGCATCGCCGCCGGGCAGTCGAATCGAATCGAGCGAAGCGCGTTGGCCTCCGGCCGGTGGGCGCTAGGGTAAAATCTGCAGCGAAGGAATTTGCGATGGCCGTGCCAGCACTAGCCCCTACGGGGGGTTCGTTCTATCAGCCGGATCAGCTCCGCCCCGCCGGTGAAGCTCGATTGCCGGTGGACTAGCTGTGGCCAATCCAGGGGAAACTCAACGGGGGCTCGCTTCAGGAATTGCCGCCGAGCTCGAGGCAGAGGGCTACCACGATGCCGCGCCGGTGGGGCGCGGCGGCTTCGGCGTTGTGTATCGCTGCAGCGAACCTTCACTGGACCGCGTGGTCGCGGTCAAGGTACTCAGTTCCGATCCCGATGACCTCGATCTCGAACATTTCAACCTCGAGCAACGGGCGATGGGACGAGTGTCCGGTCACCCGAACATCGTGCCCGTACTGCACAGTGGCGTGACGTTTGCTGGACGGCCGTACATCGTCATGCAATATCACAGTCGAGACACGCTTGGTGCCTGGATCCGCGGCCACGGACCGCTCGGGGTCCGCGAGGCGTTGGAGACAGGGGTTCGGCTGGCCGGAGCGCTGGAAACCGCTCACCGTGCCGGCATACTGCATCGCGACGTCAAGCCCTCGAACGTCCTGCTGACCGCTTATGGCGAACCGCAGCTTTGCGACTTCGGCATCGCCCGGGTTGCCAACAGCCGCGAGACCTCCTCAGGGCACGTGGTGGGTTCACTGGCCTACATTGCGCCGGAACTCTTTGAGGGAGCCAATGTTTCGGTAGCAGCCGACATTTACGGCTTGGCGTCCACGGTCTTCGCGGCGCTCAACAGCAATCCGCCGTTCACCGTGCGATCAGGCGAGCATCCCATTGCGTTCATTCGTCGTGTAATGGCCGGTCCGATCCCGGATCTGCGCGCTAAAAGCGTTGCAGGCCAGGTCTGCTCGGTCCTCGAGCTCGCTCTGAATGTCGATCCAGTGCGCCGTCCGATTTCTGCGGCCGCATTCGGGGAGGCTCTGCGAGCAGCCGCCAAACACGTCGGATTCGACATTGCTGACGTTCCGTTGGAGTTACCGCCATCAACCACCGAGGGGGAGGAGTCGGCCTCCGACAACGGAACTCCCGTATCGAAGGGGTACTCCGTCGCGATCGGAACAAGGTCGGATCGCTCAAGCCCGATGCGGCGAGCGCACTACCCGCCCAGCGCGCCGACACGATTTCGCCCGCCGACATTCACGCGCCCGACCGTGCCGAGACAACGAATCCTTGACCGCCTCGGCGCGGGGCCACGGTCGAAGCTAGTCCTGATCCACGCGCCGGCCGGTTACGGCAAGAGCACTCTCGCCGCACAGTGGGTCGAGGCGCTCGTCCGGCAGGGCGTAAAGACTGCATGGTTGGCCATCGACAGCGACGATGACAACCCGGCTTGGTTTTTGGCACACCTTATTGAGGCCATCCGGCGCACCCTGCCGGACGTCGCCGACACGCTGCAGCAGGAATTCGAAGGGCGCCTGGAACATACAGAGCACTATGTCCTTAATGCTCTGATCGATCGGCTACATTCCGACAAGCAAACGCTGGCGCTGGTGATGGAGGATTGGCATCGCGTGGGCGATACAGCCACCAGGGACGCGTTGGCCTACCTGCTCGAGAATAGTTGCCACCACCTCCATCTGGTTGTCACAAGTCGTACACGCGAAGGGCTTCCGCTCGCCACGATGGCGGTACAGGGGGAGTTAATAGAAATCGACTCGTTGCTTCTCAAGTTCGATGTGGCCGAATCCCGGGCGCTGCTGGTGGATCAATGCGGCCTCGATCTCACGGCAGCCAACGTCGCCGAACTCGAGGGCTCCACCGATGGGTGGGCCGCAGCTTTACAATTGGCCTCCTTATCGCTTCGCGACCATCCCGACCCGACCGCACTTATCGGTAATCTCTCCGGGCGCCATCAGGCGATCGGCGAGTACCTGGCGTCCAACGTCCTGGACACCCTCGAGCCGGACCTTCTCGATTTCCTGCTCTCGACTTGCATCACCAAACAAATCTGTAGCGGGTTGGCGACCACGCTGACCGACAACCAGCGCAGTCAACGCGTCCTGGAAGAGATCGAAAAGCGTGACCTGTTTCTGCGCCGAACCGATGGCGAAGGATCATGGTTCCAATATCACCACCTGTTCGCCGACTATCTGCTCCATCGCCTCGAGCGCGACGCTCAAGACCGGATTCCCGAGCTACATCGCAGGGCAGCCCGGTGGTTTTCAGAACATCAAATGCTCAGCCAGGCTGTCGATCACCTGATTCTGGCGGGCGATGCACTGCAGGCAATCGATGCTGTCGAGCAGGCGGGCCCGGGTCTGAATGAACAATCGCAAATGCACACTTTGATCGGCCTCGCCGCCAAATTGCCGCCGCAGCACGCCGCTGTGCGCCCGAGGCTCCAGGTCGACCTCGCATGGGCCAACGTCGTACTTCGTCGTCTGACGGCGGTCGAGGACGCTCTTCGGCTGGCTCGTCTTGGCGTCGACTCGCTTCCGGCTGACCAAGCCGCCGACCTCCGCGCCGAGATGGACCTGATTGGCGAGGTAATCGCCGCTTTTCAGGATCGCGTCGACCCCTCGGCGGCTGCGGCCACCGTGCAAGCTTGCGTCGACAGAGTGGAATCACTTCACCCCTGGATCGTTTGCCGGGCGGCCGATGTCGCGTCCTTTCGGGCGATCCGGGTGTTCGACTTCGACGACGCCCTGCGCTGGCAAAGGTGGGGACACCAATATCATCAGCGGATTTCCGGGGCGCTCACTGTCAGCTACGGCTACTGTTTCGCGGCGATCGCTGCAAACGAGCAGCTTGACCTCGCCGGCGCCGAAGCACATCTGCGGCACGCGATTCGGATCGCGCTGTTGCCGTCCGGGCGGCCAACCTATGTCGCGAAGCTGGCCGGATCTCTGCTGGGGGCGCTTCTTTACGAGCGCGATCGACTCGACGAGGCAGAGACATTGCTCGACGACGCATACGAACTCGGCGCCGAGGGCGGCCTCGTCGAGTTCATGCTCGCGGCATTCGGAACAGGGGCACGGTTGAAGATCGCTCGCGGCGACAAGACCGCGGCCGAAAACCGACTAGCCGAGGGCCTGTCAATCGCCAGAGAGCTGCACCTGCCGCGGCTCGAGTCGGGTCTGGTGTACGAGCAGGTCCGACTGGCGGCGATGGCGGGCCAAGAGATCGGTCCGTCGCTGGCTCAGCGAGTTATCAGCCCCGGTGAACAAGCACTCGACGGAACTGGCGATATCACAGCTGAATTCAGGGAGGACTCGCAAATCAGATTGCTCCTCGCCGACGAAAAGGCATCGGCAGTCACTGCTGCCTGTCACCGCGCGCGAGCCCGTCGTGACCACGTTGATCAACGCAAGCGCCCGCGTGCACACCTCTGGGCCTCGCTTCAGTTGGCGTCTTGTCTGGCGACCGCCGGAAAGAGCGACGCCGCCGAGCGAGTTTTGGCGCCGGCGCTGAGATCATGCGCGGCGCTTCGATTGAGTCGAATGCTCATCGACGAGGGACAGCTGCTGCTCGGCCTCGCAAAGGACACCATGGAAGCACGTGAGTTCACTTCAGACGATCCAGGGATGTCGGACAGCGTTCGGGAATTCGTCCTGAGTCTGACTGACCCCTCAACCGGGTAGATCGGCTGCATTTGGAGTCAGGCTGGGGAGCCGCTTAATTCGTCGGTGCGAGCGTGCTTGTCGAGAAACCTCTCCCGAGTAACGAGATACACCGGGAAGGCCATCGATACACCGACATAGGACAACGCCACAAAGATCCATCCCCATTTGTATCCCAGCCCAATCCTCTTGCTGTCGAAGACAACCCACACCATGAATACGAGCCAGGCGATGGCCATGTCGATGCTCAGGAACGCGGCGGTTCCACCGGGAGCCATCGCATCGCCAAAGAACGCGATCGGGTTGAGGATGTTGCCACCGTCCGCCATCCACTGGAAAGCGTGTGGCCACGTCAGCACCAGCGCCACAACGCCGGCAAGGATGAAGAAGGCGTGGCGAATATTGGTGGACGTGGACATTGGCAAGCTCCTTCGGTTGGATAGGCCTAACCGGCGACTGCCTCATCACCGCCCCGCTGCGCTGGCCTCGCCGGGAAGAGGCTGAGCGTGCGTTGTGCCGGACCGGCTCGGACGGCTCGCCGCGTCGACGGCTGGTTGTTGCGGCAAGAACGACGCGGCCGCCCGCACGAGGACGACCGCAAAGCCGATGCTCACCACCGTCGCCGCTGTGACGGCCAGCGTCGAGGTGTGCTTGAGATGCACAGCGATGATCGTGGGCCAGCCAGCGCCGAAGTTGGCCATGAAAAACGTACAAGGGAAGAGCACCAAGAGGCCCGGCAGCTGCCACAGGCTGGTGTGACGGTCACGCAAGACCGATGCTGCGATCGCAAAGCAGATCACTTGAGCGGCTTCGAGCACACCAATCACCAACGGGTACTGGAAGATCCGGAACACGTGCGGGCCCCAGTAAGAGTAAAGTCCGCCGTTGATTCCGATCATCTCGAATGCGGCCGACTCAAGCAGCGTGATGCCCGCCCAGAAGAACAGCGTTTGGCGGGTCATCGTATCGCGCGCGATCTGGCGGGTGATGTAGATCGCCGGGGCGGCGTAGAGCACGACATAGCCGCTGTGCGTCCAGATCGGTTGCGGGATGTCGAACGCAGTGAAGTGGGTCCACATGCCGGGTGTGGAGTAGAAGTACAGCATCATTCCCACGTCGTAGAGCGGCTCGGCGAATGCGCCGACCAAGGCCCCCAACACCAAGAGTGCATAGAACGGCGTCCGCTCGCGCACACCCATCCAGACCGCAAGCACCAGGAGAACGGCGGTCAGTGCCCAGCTAACGTCCGTCAGGATCGCTTGCATGGTCAGGTTCAATGGGTGATCGACCGGTGGCATGCGGTCAGGGTATGCGATAAATCACTTGGTCTCGTCCCCCCTGTCAGGGATTTTCGCTCCACCGAGAGTGGCAGCGCGCGAACGGAAGTGACGGGCGCCACCTGAAGATTGTGTTCCGATGCAAATCAGGTCAGTGCGGAATCCTTGGCTGCTAGCCGTTCGCCGGCAGCCAGGAACGAACTAGCCAACCCAGGATCGGCGTAGTAGGGATCGCCGACACCACTTTCGAACCGCCTACGGCTGTACTCGTAGAGCGCGGCGAGTTTGTACATCGCCAGCGCCGCATACCAATTCACCGCTGACACATCAGCGCCGGTGCGGTCGGCGTATCGGTCGAGCAGCTCGGCGCGTCCAGGGTAGCCCGGCTCTAGAACGGCAGTCCCCATCGCGGATGTCGGAACCAGCGGCTCACCCGGACCAGGGTATGAGGTGAGGAGGTACCCCAGGTCGGCCAGCGGGTCCCCGATGGTGGCCAGTTCCCAGTCAAGGACCGCTGCGATCGAGCCACTCTTCACGTTGACGATCATGTTGCCAATACGGAAGTCGTTGTGAACAACGGATACTCGCGATTCAGGCGGGAGGTGTGCGCGCAGCCAGCCGTCCAGCTCGGCGAATGGCTTGGGCACTGTGCCATCTACAGCAATCAGGGACCGCATTCGCCGCAATTGTCGGGCGTTGAACCCGTCGGGCTTGCCGAAATCGCCGAGTCCGACTTCACGCCAGGACACACTGTGCAACTCGGCAAGGGTGTCCACCAGTGATTCGCCGATGCGCCGGCGTAGTCGCGTGTCATTTACCGGCGCCGGCGTCGAATTGGTGATCACGGACCCATCGACGAAGTCCATCACGAACACTGGAACGTCCAGTAGCTCACCCGTCTCTGCGGTGGCCAACACAGCCGGCGCTGGAACGAGAGTCTGGGACAACGCCGTCAGCAACTTCGCTTCACGTAGCACATCGTGGGCGCCGGGAGGGAGCGGAGGTGGCGGTGGTCGGCGCACCACTACCTGTGAAAATCCATCCGAAACAAGGAATGTCAGGTTCGAGTGCCCGTCGCCAATGGCCTGCGCGGTGACCGCC
>DASXJI010000412.1:0-7913 GCA_036497495.1 Mycobacterium sp. | reverse complement strand
GACCACGATCGGGGCCATGTTGACTAGAAATGCGTTGAACGACAGGCCTTTGCGTGCGCCGATGATAATGTTGGGTGGATCGCCGACCAGCGTGGCTGCACCGCCGATGTTGGACGCGAACACCTCGGCGATCAGCATCGGCACCGGGTTGATCGCCAGGCGGTCACACACCAGCAACGTGACCGGTGCGATCAACAGCACCGAGACCACGTTGGGTAGCAGGGCCGAAGCCACCGCCATGACCAGGGTTAGCAGGATCATGATGCGCACCGGAGACCCGTTGGCGCGTTTGGCGGCCCAAATCGCGGCGTATTCGAATATCCCGGTCTGGAGCAGGATGCTGACGATGATCATCATGCCCAGCATCAAAAAGATGACGTCCCAGTCGATTCCGGTTTCCTGGGAGTAATACACATCGGGCGCATCGACCGCGGGCAGGATGATCATCAAGCCCGCACCGACCAGTGCGACCGTCGTCTTGTTGAACCGTTCGCTGATGATGAACCCGTACGAGATGACAAACACCGCTACGGCGAAGTACATCTGGATCGTTGTTGCAGTCATCGTCGCCGCTCCATCAGATCCCCGGGTCTCTGTTTCAACACCTCGGCTAGGAGGCGCGATGCGGTGATTATCCCGTGCAGTTTGCCGTCTTTGACCACGGTCACCAACGGGCTGTGCATGCGCGACATGATCGCGGCCACTTCGATGAGGGTGTCATCGGCGTCGACGACCGGTATTTGCTGCGCCTTTCTGGGTAGCAGGTCGCGGATTGTCTTGCCGTTCAGCTTGTCTGCCGCGTGGTCGGCCATCGATTCGGTCAGCACCCGGGCCAGTCCGGGGTCATCTTGGACGTAGGAGGGCACGAGAAAGCGAACCACCTGGGAGGCTGGTAACACCGCGTAGGGCTTGTCGGAGCTGCCGGTGCCGACGACGAGTCCGGTCAGGCGGTGTTCGGCGAGCAGTCGGACCGCATCGCGTGCGGGAGAGTCGATGTCGACAAACGGGAACTCATCGACGATCTCTCCTGCGTGCACGCGATCACCCTATATTAAGTTTCCGCGGCCACCTTTGCTGCCCGCGTCGTTCGGTCGGCCGAAAACCGCAGGTATCGCACGAATTATCGGCCGTCATCAGCGTCAGCGCCGTCAAATCTTTACGCGCTCTTAGCGGGCCACCGTTAGCTCAGGACGAAGTAGCGCAGCCATAGGTACAGCGCGCATAGGACCGTAGACATGGCGGTGACCAGCACGCCCTTGCGGGTAAATTGCCAGAACGAGATGGGGTTGCCCGACTTCAGCGCGATGCCGACCATCACGATGTTCGCGCTGGACCCGATTGCGGTGAGGTTGCCGCCCAAGTCGCCGCCGAGTGCCAGCGACCACCACAGCACATTGTGGTGCGACTGAGCCGGAATGACCGAAGCCAGGTGACCGACGATGGGTGTCATAGTCGCGACATACGGGACGTTATCGATGATGCCGGACAACAGCATCGACACGCACAGGATCAGCATCGTCGTGACCAGCACATTGCCCCCGGTGGCGTCGGCCGCCATCTGGCCGAGGGTCTTGATGACGCCGGTCTTGAACAACGCGCCGACCATGATGAACAGGCCGACCATGAACAGCAGCGTGTCCCATTCGACGTTGGCCAGATAGTCGGATTTTTCCACCCCGGAGATCAGGATGAGGGCGCCCGCGCCCAGCAGTGCCACCAACGACGGTTGGAGGTGGATGGCTTCGGAGACGATGAAACCCGCGAAAACGAGGGCCATGACGGCGACGCATTTGATCAGCAGGGGGCGGTTCTGAAGGGCATCGCGCTCGTCCACTGCCATGACTTCGTTGATCCGCTCGGGGTCCACCGCTGGCAGGCCGCGAAACATCAGCGGCATCATCGCCACGAAGGCAAGCATGATGATGATCACGACAGGCGCCATGTTGAACAGAAACGCGTTGAACGAGAGACCTTTGCGTGCGCCGATGATGATGTTGGGTGGGTCGCCGACCAGTGTTGCCGTACCACCGATGTTGGAGGCGAACACTTCGGCCATCAGCAGCGGTACCGGGTTGATGGCCAAACGGTCGCAGACCAACAGGGTGACCGGCGCGATGAGCAGCACCGAAACCACGTTGGGCAGCACCGCCGACGCGAGTGCCATGACCAGTGTCAGCAGGATCATGATCCGTAGCGGGGATCCGTTGGCGCGTTTCACGGCCCAGATTGCTGCGTATTCGAATATCCCGGTCTGGCGTAAGACGCTGACGATGATCATCATGCCCAGCATCAAAAAGATTACGTCCCAGTCGATTCCGCTGGCTTGCGAGTAGAAAACGTCCCGGGCCTCGATCACCGGTAGCAGGATCATCAAGCCCGCGCCGACGAGTGCGACGGTAGCGTTGTTAAAGCGTTCGCTGATGATGGCTGCGTAGGCCGCGACGAACACCGCGATGGCAAAATATGTCATCGGCGCCGGCCTCGACGCCCGATCAATCTTCTAGAACTTCGGCCTCGGTGCTCACGACCGGGAGCCCCTCCACGACGTCTTCGGCACTCGAAGAGCCTATAACAGGATCTGCCGGCGGCGGCATACGTCATCAACTCCGTGACGGTTTACCCCGGCGTCACGAGATATTCAGGCGCGCTTGGTGTGTGGGCGTTCGATATCGCCACGCCCGCAAATGCTTGGCTATTCTTTGAGCGCGGCGGCCAGCAACCGGGACGCGGTAATCACGCCGTGTAGCCGGCCGTCTTTGACCACGGCGACCAGCGGACTGCGCAGTCGCGCCATGACCTCCGCCACCTCGATGATCGTGTCATCGGCCTCGGCCACGGGGATGTGCTGGCGTTGCTTCGGCAGCATGTCGCGGATCGTCTTGCCGCTCAGCTTCTCCGCCGCGTGATCGGCCATCGACTCGGTGACCACGCTCGCCAGACCGGGGTCGTCCTGCACGTAACCGGGCACGATGAAACGCACGACTTGCGAGGCCGGCAGCACCGCATATGGCGCCTCGGACGTGTCGGTGACGACCACCAATCCGTTCAGTCGATGCTCAGCGAGCAGACGGACTGCATCCAACGCATTCGAGTCGATGTTGACCACTGGGAACTTCTCGTCGAGATCCTCTGCCCGCACACCGCCACAGTACTTCCCCCGAGAGCATTCAGTTACTGGGATGGGTGTAAGCATATCCTCAGGTTGCGTTCGAAACGGCCACGGAGTAGGCCGCTGTGCAGATGGGTGCCGAAGCTGCGGTCAGGATTTGAGCGCCGCGGCCAGCAGGCGTGAAGCGGTTATCACGCCGTGCAACTTGCCGTTCTCGGTCACAGCGATCAGCGGGCTTCGCTGCTGCGCCATCTCCGCGGCCACCTTGATGACACCATCGCCCACATTGACCGAGGCTACGGCGCGCAGTTGTTTTGGCAGCAGATCGCCTACCGTCTTGCCCGCCAGATTCTCGCTGGCGTTGTCGGCCAGCGCGTCACCCAGGACGCCGGCCAGTGTGATGTCGTCCTGCACGTAGCGCGGCAGAGCAAAACGCAGCATCTCGGAAGCCAGCAGCACCGCACAAGGCTTTCGAGACGCGTCTGCGACGATGAGGCCTGGCAGACCGTGCTCAGCGATCAAGCGGGCAGCTTCCAAGGCGTCAGAATCCAGCTGCACGATGGGAAACTGCTCGTCGAGGTCCTCAGCTCGCACAGAGCTACCATACGGCGAAATCGCGACTCTAGGCGAAGTAGAAGTAGCGGAGCCACAGATAGCCGAGGGATAGCACGAACGACACTGCGGTCACGACCGCACCTCGTTTGGTGAAGTCCCAGAACGAAACGGGATGGCCTGAACGGTTCGCGATCCCGACCGCGACGATGTTCGCGCTGGCGCCGACCGGGGTCAGGTTGCCGCCCAACACGGTGCCCAGTAGCAGGGCCCACCACAGCACGCCAGAGCCCGCATGCCCGGGGATCGAGTCGGCGAATTGTCCGACGATCGGTGTCATCGCGGCGGCGTACGGAACGTTGTTGATGAAGCTGCCCAACGTGAACGAGACGGTAAGGATGAGCATTGTTGCCGTCCACGCATCGCCGCGGGCGAAGTTGCTCGCCACCTGCGCCAGCTCCTTGATGACACCCGTCCGTACCAGGGCCCCCACCATCACGAACAGGCCGGCGAAGAACAGCAGCGTTTCCCATTCGACGCTGGAGAGATAGAACTCCCGTTCCAGACCCGAAATCATGATCAGCAAACCGGCGCCGACCATGGCCACCAAAGAGGGCTCCATGTGGATCTGCCGGTGCACAACGAATCCGGTGAACACCAACGTGAGGACGAACCCGCATTGCATGAGCAGCTTGGGATTACGGATCGCTTCGCGTTCGTCCAGCGACATGACATCGGCGACCCGTTCGGGATCGACAACGAAGAAGCCCGGGAACAGGCGCGGCAGCATCGCGATCAAGGCGACGAGCACGAGCAGCACCGCGGGCGCCATATTGGCGCTGAATTCGATGAAGCTCAGGTGCGCCCCGGTGCCGATGATGATGCTGGTCGGGTCACCGACCAGGGTCGCCGCACCGGCGATGTTGGCGGCGATCGCCTCGATGATGAGGTATGGCGCGGCGGTGACCCCAAGCCGGTCACACACCAGCAGGGTGACCGGGGCGATCAACAGCACCGTGGTGACGTTGTCCAGAACCGCCGTTCCGAGCGCGGTGACCAGGATGAGCAGAATCATGATCCGCAGCGGAGATCCCTTGGCGCGCTTGGCAGACCAGATCGCCACGTATTCGAACGCGCCGGTCTGACGCACGACGCCGACGATGATCATCATGCCGAGGAGCAGGAACAGGACGTCCCAATTGACCCCGGTGTCGCGGGCGTAGAAGACCTCGTCGGAGTTGATAAGCGGCAAGAAGAACATCAGGATCGCGCCGGCCAGCGCGATCTTGGTCTTGTTGAAGCGTTCGGTGGTGATCAGCACGTAGCAGACCACGAACACCGTCGACGCGTAGACGGCATGGAAGAGAGTGCTGCTCATCGACCGTCCTGCCGTCGGGCATATGCCTGGCTCAGCATGGGCGGGGACCCGGCCGTCAAGATGTGAGCGCCGCAGCCAATGGGCGTGAGGTCGTGATCACGCCGTTGAACCCTAACGTCCGCCCGGAAAGCGCAGTCGCGTCGACCGTGCAAGTCATGCCGCACTCCTGAATTTCGCGTAATTGCAGGAAGACCAGAACAGCACGACAAAGAACGCCGACCAGGCTTCCCGGCACACCGGGGCACTACGCTAGCAGGCCTGTCTGTGTTGTTTCTGAGCGCTAGCGGCGTGCGTCGGCAGGGTATCACTGCAGGTCCGCGCGGTGGGCTGGCGACTCTGCGTACACTGGCGCAATGCTTGAACAGATCCGTGTGCCCGCCGATCTGCAGCACCTGTCTCAGGCGGAAATGCGCGATCTGGCCGTCGAGATCCGCGAGTTTCTGATTCATAAAGTCGCCGCGACCGGAGGCCATCTCGGACCCAACCTCGGCGTCGTCGAACTGACGCTGGCGTTGCACCGGGTATTCGACTCGCCGCACGACCCGATCATCTTCGACACCGGTCATCAGGCCTACGTGCACAAGATGCTGACCGGCCGGGCCGCGGACTTCGAGACGTTGCGCAAAAAGGATGGGCTGTCGGGTTATCCGTCGCGGTCGGAGAGCGAACACGACTGGGTCGAGTCGAGCCACGCGAGTGCGGCGCTGTCGTATGCCGACGGGCTGGCCAAGGCGTTCGAGCTGACCGGACATCGCAACCGACACGTGGTGGCGGTGGTCGGCGACGGCGCACTCACCGGCGGGATGTGCTGGGAGGCGCTGAACAACATCGCAGCGACCCGCCGGCCGGTGGTGATCGTCGTCAACGACAACGGGCGCAGTTACGCGCCGACGTTCGGCGGTCTGGCCAATCACCTGGCCATGCTGCGGCTACAGCCCGGTTACGAGCATCTCCTCGAGCGCGGGCGCAGTGCGATGCGCGGCATGCCGCTCTTCGGTGAAGTGGCTTACCAATTCATGCACAGTGTCAAAGCCGGTGTGAAGGACGCGCTTTCGCCGCAGCTGCTGTTCACCGATCTCGGGCTCAAGTACGTCGGGCCGGTCGACGGGCACGACGAGCACGCCGTCGAGGCGGCGCTGCGCCGAGCCCGCGGATACCACGGTCCGGTGCTGGTGCACGTCGTCACCCAAAAAGGCAGGGGCTACGGCCCGGCCGAGGACGACGAGGCCGAGCAGATGCATTCCTGCGGGGTGATCGATCCGGCGACCGGGCTGGCCACCAAAATCGCGGGGCCGAGTTGGACGGCGACGTTCTCCGAGTCGCTGATCGAGCACGCGACCAAACGGCGCGACATCGTCGCGATCACCGCGGCGATGCCCGGGCCCACCGGGCTGAGCGCGTTCGGAGATCGGTTCCCGGACCGCCTTTTTGACGTCGGCATCGCCGAGCAGCACGCGATGACCTCGGCGGCGGGCCTGGCGATGGGCGGGATGCATCCCGTCGTCGCGATCTACTCGACGTTCCTCAACCGGGCGTTCGACCAGATCATGATGGACGTGGCGCTGCACAAGCTGCCCGTCACGATCGTGCTCGACCGGGCGGGGGTCACCGGTAGCGACGGCGCCAGTCACAACGGCATGTGGGACATGTCGATGCTGGGCATCGTCCCCGGCATCCGGGTGGCCGCTCCCCGCGACGGTGCCCGGCTGCGCGAGGAACTCAGTGAGGCACTGGCTGTCGGCGACGGGCCCACCGTGATCAGATTCCCGAAAGGCGATGTCGGCGAAGACCTTCCGGCAGCGCAGCAACACGCCGGGGTGGACGTGCTCGCGGCGCCGGCCGACGGGTTGGGCGCCGACGTTCTGCTGGTGTCGGTGGGCGCGTTCGCGGCGATGGCTCTGGCGGCGGCCGAACGGCTGCGCGACCAGGGGATCGGGGTGACGGTGGTCGACCCGCGCTGGGTGCTACCCGTTCCGGGCGCGGTGCGGGAATTGGCGGTGGCGCACAAGCTGGTGGTCACGCTGGAGGACAACGGGGTGGCCGGTGGGGTCGGTTCGGCCGTGTCAGCCGCGTTGCGGGCCGCCGAGATCGACGTGCCATGCCGCGATGTCGGCCTGCCGCAACAGTTCTTCGATCACGCGTCGCGTGGCGAGGTACTAGCCGCCGCCGGTCTGACCGACCAGGACGTGGCCCGCCGGGTGACCGGCTGGATTGCCGCGTTGTCCCGCGACGATGCGGGCCGGGACGGCCCGAGGAGGAGCGGGACCATGGAGTTGTCCCGCGACGATGCGGGCCGGGACGGCCCGAGGAGGAGCGGGACCATGGAGTTGTCCCGCGATGATGCGGAGGCCGCGATCACCGAGCAGCTGGACTGACGTCGTCGCTGTCTTTTGGCGGCGGTTGCAACGCCGCGGCCAGCACGGGCACCACTAACTCGCGCTGCCAGTTTCTTGCCTGACCGGCCGCTAGAAACTTGTCGACCGCGGCTGCCGCGTCGTCGGCGGCTTCCCAATCCCAGCACAGCCGCCGGACCAGTTCGGGCGTGACCAGGTTCTCCGATGGCACCGTCACCTGCTCGGACAACTCCCGCAGCGCGGCGCGGGCGGCGTCGAGCCGCGCCGCGGCCTCCGGCCTGCGTCGAGCCCAGCGCGCCGGCGGCGGTGGACCGTTGGGCGGTTCGGTTTCGTCTCCGGGGCCAGGGCTTTCGCGCGCGACCTTCAGCGCCGCCAACCATGTGACGGCACTGCGGCGTTGCCTTTTTCCGCCGAAGATCGGCAGGGCGACCAGATCGTCAACGGTCTTCGGGTCGGCGGTGGCGGCGTCGATGATCGCAGAGTCAGGCAGGATGCGCCCCGGGGCGATGTCGCGGCGTTG
>DASXJI010000411.1:0-4646 GCA_036497495.1 Mycobacterium sp. | reverse complement strand
TGCACCTGACCAGTGGTCACAGCCGTCTCAACGGCGACGCGTGAGCGCGGGTCTCCGGCCAGCAGCGCGTCGAGCACCGAGTCGCTGATCGCGTCGCAGATCTTGTCCGGATGCCCCTCGGTCACCGATTCGCTGGTGAACAACCGACCCTGTTCGCTCACACCCGTCATCCCTTCAGGTCCACGTTGAAAATGTTAGTTAGACAAACCATATCTGTTGGCCGGTAGATGCTACCGGCCGGTCTATGGCGCAGGGGGGCTAGGTGGCGTCCCCAGCGCCGCTCTGCAAGAACGTGACGATCGCGTCCACGATACGGCTGGCCATCAGAGTCTTCGAGCCGGGCTGCAGCGCTGACTCGCTGCCGTCGGCGGCCAACAGCCAGCCGTCGTTGTTGTCGACCTCGAAGGCCTTACCGTCACCGACGGCGTTGACCACTAGCAGGTCGCATCCCTTGCGCTGCAACTTCGCCCGGGCATGAAACAGCACGTCGCCGTTGGCGTCGCCGGTTTCCGCGGCGAAGCCGACGATCCCCTGCATGTTGGGCAGCTGCCCGGCAGCGCGGGCCTGCACGGTCGCGGCCAGCACATCGTCGTTGCGGATGAGGTTAATCGTCGGCGGCGCGGCGTCTTCAGTGGCGCCTTTTTTGATCTTCGCGGTCGCAACGTGCGCCGGCCGGAAGTCGGCGACGGCAGCCGCCATCGCCAGCACGTGCACATCGGGTGCATGTTTGGAGACCGCGTCGCGAAGTTGTTGGGCCGAGCTGACGTGCACGACCTCGACGCCCGCCGGGTCGATCAGACCGGCGGTATGACCGGCGATCAGTGTGACCTCGGCGCCGCGCTGGGCCGCGACCCGCGCCAGCGCGTAGCCCTGCTTGCCCGAGCTGCGGTTGCCGATGAAACGGACCGGGTCGAGCGGCTCGCGGGTGCCACCCGCGGTCACCAGCATCTTGACGCCGGCCAGGTCATAGGGCAACGCGTCGTGGCGCTCCAGGAGCAGCTGGGCGAAGGTGGTGATCTCCTCGGCCTCCGGCAGCCGGCCTGCGCCGCTGTCCTCGCCAGTGAGCCGTCCAGATGCCGGCTCGAGCACCACAGCACCGCGGCGGCGCAAGGTTTCCACATTGTCGACGGTCGCAGGGTGCTGCCACATCTCGGTGTGCATCGCCGGAGCGAACAGCACTGGACATCGGGCGGTGAGCAGAGTCGCAGTCAGCAGGTCGTCGGCGCGGCCGTGTGCGGCACGCGCCAACAAGTCGGCGGTGGCGGGCGCTACGACGACCAGGTCGGCACCCTGGCCGATGGCGACGTGCGGCACCCGCGGAACGTCCTCGAATATCCCGGTCTGGACCGCTTCGCCGGACAATGCTTCGAAGGTGGCGGCGCCGACGAATCGCAGCGCGGATTCGGTGGGGATGACGCGGACCGCGTGGCCGGCCTCGGTGAGTTGACGAACGACGGTGGCGGCCTTGTACGCGGCGATACCCCCGGCAACGCCGACGACGACCCGCTTACGGTCCGTCCGCGAATCGTCCGCCTGGCTCCGGGAGCCGGTCACAGCAAGCCCGCCTCGATTCCGCTACTCGCCTTCGGTGTGCTCAAGCAGGTCGCCGTGGATCTCGCGCATCGCGATCGACAGCGGCTTTTCCTGCAACCCCGGCTCGACCAACGGGCCGACGTATTCGAGGATGCCCTCGCCGAGCTGGTTGTAGTAGTCGTTGATCTGGCGGGCACGCTTGGCCGCGTAGATCACCAGGGCGTACTTGCTGGACACCCGCGCAAGCAACTCGTCGATGGGCGGATTGGTGATACCCAGCGGCGTGTCGTAGGCGCCGATACCACCCGACGCCGGGTCGAACTGGTCGGGGACGGCGGCTAGCGAAGTGTCGGTATGTGAACTACTCACGTAAATATTCTCCTGGTGGCTAAACGGTCTGCGACTAAAGCTGAATCGAGTCTGGATGCGGGCTCACGCCGTGTCCGGCCCAGTTCCCACCAGCAAGGATACCAATTCTGAGCACGCAGTTTCCAATTGACTGTTCACCACGACCTCGTCGAAGTCGTCCTGAGCCGCTAATTCCGCGCGTGCGGTGGTCAGCCGGCGCTCGATCACGTCGGGTGTCTCGGTGCCACGACCGACAAGGCGGGCCTCCAACGCCTCCCAATTCGGCGGGGCCAGAAACACTGTCAGCGCCTCTGGCATCGCCTGCTTGACGGCGCGGGCGCCGGCCAGGTCGACCTCGATGAGTACCGGGTGCCCGGCGCTGACGGCGTCGCGGACCGGTCCGGCCACCGTGCCCGATCGGTGCAGGCCGCCGTGAATTTCCGCCCATTCCAGCAGGGCACCGTCGTCGATCAGTTGCTCAAAGCGACTGGGCGTCACGAAGTGGTAGTCGACCCCGTCGATTTCGCCGGGCCGGGGTGCTCTGGTGGTCGCCGAGACGCTGAAATGCAGATCCGGAACCCGCTCGCGCAGGCAGCGAACCAGCGTCGACTTGCCTACCGCGGATGGACCGGACAGCACGACCACGCGTCCTGTGGCGGCCGCACGACTGCCGTCCGGTCCCCCGTCGGTGTTCAACGACTCTCCTGGAAGATGCCGGGGTTGTCGCCCGGCTCTCCCTCAGGCCCTTCGGCCTGCATCGTCGCCGGACTTAGGCGAAGTCGAACTTTTCCAGCAGAGCCTTGCGCTGACGGTCGCCGAGGCCGCGCAGACGGCGCGTCGGGGCGATCTCCAGCTCGGTCATGATTTCCTGCGCCTTGACCTTGCCCACCTTCGGCAACGCCTCCAGCAGCGCGGAAACCTTCATCTTGCCCAAGACCTCGTCGGTCTCGGCATCCTTGAGCACCTGCTTGAGATTGGTGCCGCCGCGCTTCAGCCGGTCTTTGAGCTCGGCTCGCGCTCGACGTGCGGCGGCAGCCTTCTCCAACGCTGCCGCGCGCTGCTCGTCGGTCAACTGGGGAAGGGCCACGATTCCTCCGTATCAATCATCAACAGCTATCGATCTTTGTTTGTCTTGGCTAGGTAGTCCAGCCAGCGGTGACGACCGTACCCACGCCTGCAGACGAAATCTAACCCGCCCCCCTGGTTGAAGCTACAAAATCGCAGCTTGTGGCTTTGAGAAGGTTCCGTCCGGGACGCCCCGACCGGGGGCCGTCGACGGTGTTTTCGCTGCCACCGATCGGCCGGTTTCACGGCCGTTAAGCGTGCCCTACCAGGCCTTTTGTCGAGTGCACCGCTCTCGCGCGGTGGTCGGGAAAACCGTGGTCCGACCGCCTCGGAACCGCCCGAAAAGCCGAATCTGCGCCGGTTAGGAATATCGCGGCGTGTCGCGCGTGTCGCCGCGAACAGCGGATCCGGCCTGGACAGTGAACGATTTCGTGTCGTAGCCGGCCAACGGCGGTCGTCAACGGCTCAGCCGGCCAGATACGCGACCGCATCGCGCATCCGTTCCCCGGCTTTGCGCACCGCTGCAACGTCCGGTCCGGCCCGCAGCACGTCGCGCGACACCGCGGGCAGCAGCTGGCCGGGAGCGGCCCCACCCAGGCCGCTCAGCGTGTCGGGCCGGCCACCCTGGAAGCCGACGCCGGGGACTAGCACCGGTCCGCCGAGCTTGCTGACGTCGGGCACCTCGGCCACCGTTGCGCCGAGCACCACGCCCACCGAACCGGGGCCGGGGCCCATGGCTTGGTTGGCCGCTGCCGCCTGGTCGATGATCAACTGGGCTACCGGACGGCCGCCGGCGTCGGCGCGCTGCACGCTCGCGCCTTCCGGATTGGACGTCGCCGCCAGCACGAACACCCCCCGACCGTGTGCCGCGGCGCTGTCCAGCAGCGGCCGCAGCGACCCGAAACCCAGATACGGGGAGGCGGTTACGGCGTCGGCTGCCAGCGGCGAGTCACCCGTCCAGGCCGCCGCATAGGCCGCCATTGTCGAACCGATGTCCCCGCGCTTGGCGTCGGCCAGCACCAACACACCGGCGTCGCGCAACGCGGCCATCGTCCGCTCCAGCACCGCATACCCTGCGGCGCCGTAGCTTTCGAAAAACGCCACCTGAGGTTTGACGACAGCGAAGTCGGCGTAGGCCGCCACGCAGATCTCGCAGAACGCCGCCAGGCCGTCGGGGCGCACCGGCAGATCCCATGCCCGCAAGAGTTCGGGATGCGGGTCGATGCCCAGACACAGTGGCCCGCGACGGGATATCGCGTCGGCCAGCCGGGCGCCGAACCCGCGCATGGCTATTGGCCGCCGTTGCTCAGCGCGCTATGCAGCTCCTGCAGTGAGCGCACGCCGATGTCGCCGCGAATCCCGGCCTCGATCCCCTGCACGGCCGCCGACACACCCTGAACCGTCGTCACGCATGGAATGTTGGCTCCGACTGCGGCCGAGCGGATTTCGTAGCCGTCGATGCGTGGGCCCGAGTTTCCGTACGGCGTGTTGAATACCATGTCGACCTCGCCCGCACGGATCGCGTCGACGGCCGACAGTGCCGGGCGGTCCGGGCTTGGTTCCTCAAAGTGCTTGCGGACCTCGTCGCACGGGATGCCGTTGCGCCGCAGCATCTCCGCAGTGCCTTCGGTGGCCAATACCCGGAATCCCAAGTCTGCGAGTCGTTTGACCGGAAACACCAAAGAGCGCTTGTCACGGTT
>DASXJI010000410.1:0-5759 GCA_036497495.1 Mycobacterium sp. | reverse complement strand
CGACGGGCGCGCCGCCGGTACCGGTTCCACCGCCTTCGCCGGCGGTGACGAAGACCATGTCGGCGCCGCGGAGCAGCTCCTCGATCTCGTCCTTGGCATCGTCGGCGGCCCTGCGGCCGACCTCGGGGTCGGCGCCCGCGCCGAGCCCTCGGGTGGAGTCGCGGCCCACGTCGAGCTTGACGTCGGCGTCGCTCATCAACAGCGCCTGGGCGTCGGTGTTGATGGCGATGAACTCCACGCCCTTGAGTCCCTGCTCGATCATGCGGTTGACGGCGTTGACGCCGCCGCCGCCTATCCCCACGACTTTGATGACGGCCAAGTAGTTGTGCGGCGGGGTCATCATTTTCGTTCCTCCCTGGTGGGACTTGCCTTAAGCGAACCGCCTCGGCAAACCTCAACCTCAAGTAAAGCGTTAGAGTTATGTCAAGTTGATTCGCGCAAACAGAACGGTATTGCCGTCGCGGGCGCGATCGATGCAGGCGCGCCGACGCGCGTCGGGCGAATTTCGGGCGAATTTGTGCCACGGCCAACGCCCAGGTGGGCTGTGCCTCTTACCTGACGGTCGGTAGATCCGGGCTGGAGACGTCATAGGTCCGTCCCGGCCGGGTCAGCAGGGCGGCCAACTTCTGCGCCTTTTCCTCGGTGCGCTCGTTGGTCCCCCAGATCACCGTGCGCCCGTCGGCGAGAGTCAGCGTGATCGACGCGACCGACGGGGCGGCGATCCGGCTCACCTGCGCGACGACTTCGGGACGCAGTGCGGTCAACACCGCGAGCGCAGCCTTGGTCGCCGGATCGGTCGGTCCGGGATTGTCGACGTCGATGTAAGGCAGTGCCGGCGGTGGCGGTGCGGTCGCGAAGTCCACACCGTCGCGGTCGAACAAATGCGGGCCGTCGGGAAAGTCTTTGACCACCAATGGAATTCGCTCCACAACGATGATCCGCAGCGCCGACGGGTAATCGCGCTGCACACGCGCGCTGGCCAGCCGGCGGATCGCCGCCACCCGGTCGGCGATGCCGTCGGTGTCGATCTGCAGCAGCGGCGTGCCGAGCCGGACGTGCGCCACGTCGAGCACCTCGTCGCGAGAGACCGTCCCGATGCCGGTGACGATGATGTTGCGCGCCGACATCACCGGCGTGAAGTACAGGATCAGCCCCACCCCGGTGGTGGCCACGATCAGCAGCAGCGATAGCAGGAACAGCTTCAGGCCCCGGACCGCTCCGCGGGCAACGGGTTTGGACGTGGCCGCGGGTCGCCCACGCGCAGCGCGTTTCGCCTCGCGGCGGGCTTCTTCGATCGCCATCGCGCGCGCCTGGGCCTCGCGGCGCTCGGCGCGTTCCCGGCGGGCCCGTCGACGTGGCCCCTCTTTCGCGTCGTCGGTCTGCTCCTGCTTCGCGGCGGTGCCGTCGTCGCCGTCGGATGGCGCAGCGGCTTCGATCGGCCCGGTCGCCGTGTTCTCGCCGACGGGGTCGGCGTCGGGCGTCACGCCGCCCGGCTCGCTCACCGCGACTCCCCCGGCCGCCCCGGCGCGCCGCGGTTGGCCCGCACCCGCAGCGCGGTGACGATCTCAGGTGCGAGCATGGTGACGTCGCCGGCGCCCATGGTGACGACAACATCACCAGGTGCCGCCGTCGCCGCCACCGCCTCGGCGACCGACGAGAAATCGGGCAGATACTGCACCGGGACGCTGACGTGTTCGGCGACACTCGCCCCGCTCACCCCGGCGATGGGCTGTTCGCGTGCGCCGTAGACGTCGAGCACGAAAACCTGATCGGCTGCGTCGAGCGCCGCACCGAACTCGGCGGCGAAAGCCTGTGTGCGCGAATACAAATGCGGCTGGAACACCACCATGGAGCGGCCGGCACCGGTCTGCTCCAGCAGCGTGCGCACTGCCTCCAGGGTGGCGCTGACCTCCGTGGGATGATGCGCGTAGTCGTCGAAAACCCTTACTCCGGAAGCCGTTCCGATCAGCTCGAAACGGCGGCGGACTCCCTCGAAACCGGCCAGCCCGTCCAGCACGCAGTCGGCGGGGACGCCGATCTCGACGGCGGCCAGCATCGCACCCAACGCGTTGAGCGCCATGTGCCGGCCCGGCACCGACAGCCGCATCACCCACGGATGGATTTCGCCGTCGAGCTTGACGTGTGCGACCGCCTCGGTGCCCTGTTGTTCCCACGACAACAACGTGCCCGCCAGCTTGTGGTCCGGGTCGTCGTACGACGAGCCGTACCGCAGCACCCGGATCCCCAGCTCCGCAGTGCGATCGGCCAGCGCAGCTGCGCCCGGGTCGTCAGTGCAGACGACGAGCGCGCCGCCCGGGGCGATGCGCTCCACGAAGGCGTCGAAGACCGCGATGTAAGCGTCTGGACTGCCGAAGAAGTCGAGGTGGTCGGACTCGATGTTGGTGACCACCGCGACATTCGGGGTGTATTCCAGCAGCGAGCCGTCGCTTTCGTCGGCCTCGGCGACGAAGCAGTCGCCGCTGCCGTGGTGGGCGTTGGTGCCGGCCTCGCCCAGCTCACCGCCGACGGCGAAGGAAGGGTCCCGGCCGCAATGCTGCAGGGCCACGATCAGCATCGACGTCGTGGTCGTCTTGCCGTGCGTGCCGGTCACCATCAACGTGGTTCGGCCGGCCATCAGCTTGGCCAGTACTGCCGGCCGCAGCACCACCGGGATGCCGCGACGACGGGCCTCGACGAGTTCGGGGTTGGTCTTGGGGATCGCGGCGTGAGTGGTGATGACCGCCGTCGCGCCGCCTGGCAGCAGATCCAGCGACGACGCGTCGTGGCCGATCCGGATCAGGGCGCCACGCGCCCGCAACGCGCGGACACCGCGTGACTCCTTGGCATCAGACCCCGACACCATGCCGCCGCGGTCCAGCAGGATGCGCGCGATCCCCGACATGCCGGCTCCCCCGATGCCGACCATGTGCACCCGCTGCAGCTCGGGGGGCAGCGGCGGGGAGTTCATCGTCGCGTTCTCCCCGGCCGCGCGACCTCCAGCGCACTGCGCCGACGTTTCGCGCGCTTCCCGTCCCGCGCTGCGCGCGCGACGTCCAGCGCGACCTGTGCCACCTGCCGTGCCGCATCGGGATGACCAACCAGCGCCGCGGCCGTGGTCATCGCCGCCAGCCGTGGCGCGTCGTTCAGCAGCCCGGCAACCTGATCGGCGACGAAGTCCGGCGTCAGGTCGGCGTCGGCGACCAGGATGCCGCCACCGGCATTGACCACCGGTAACGCGTTGAGCCGCTGCTCGCCGTTGCCGATCGGCAGCGGCACGTAGACCGCGGGCAGGCCGACCGCCGTCACCTCGGCGACGGTCATCGCGCCCGACCGGCAGATCGCCAAGTCGGCGGCGGCGTAGGCCAGGTCCATCCGGCTCAGATACGGGACCGCGACGTATGGCGGGTCACCGGGCTCCGGGGTGCGTAGGTCGATGGTGTTCTTGGCGCCGTGGGCGTGCAGCACCGCGACGGCCGCGGCCGCCAGATCGCCGGCGGCCGCGGCGACTGCCCGGTTCAAGGACGCGGCGCCCTGCGAGCCACCGAACACGAGCAGCACCCGGGCGTCATCGGCGAAGCCGAAATGCGCCCGTGCCGTCGACCGCACTGCGGCGCGGTCCAGCGAGGTGATGGCTTCCCGGACCGGCACGCCGACAACCTCTGCGTGCCGCAGACCTGGATCGGGCACCGCCGAGAGCACGCGGTTGGCGCTGCGGGCCCCGACCCGATTGGCCAGCCCGGCGCTGGCGTTGGCTTCGTGAATGACCACCGGCACCCGCCGCCGGCGCCGGGCTACGCCGCGGGCGGCCAGGTATGCGGGCAGCGACACGTAACCGCCGAACCCGATCACCACGTCGGCGTCGACCTTGTCCAGCACGGCGCGGGTCTGTCGAACCGCCCGCAGCACCCGCGCCGGAAGGCGAGCCAGGTCACCGGTGGGTTTGCGCGGCAGCGGGACGGGAGTGATCAGTTCGAGTTGGTAGCCACGCTCGGGCACCAGCTTGGTCTCCAGGCCGCGCGCCGTGCCCAGCGCGGTGATTCGGACGTCGGGATCCAGCCCAACCAGGGCATCAGCGACGGCCATCGCGGGCTCAACGTGGCCGGCCGTACCGCCGCCCGCGAGCACAACCGACAACGGGGAATGCCCGGTTGGCCCTGTGGCCGATGACCCCGTGACCGAGTCGCTCACCCGTAGCGTTGACCTTCCAGTACGCGGTCCATGGCACGACCACGGCCTGCGTGCGTATGACGCTGGCCGGAGAACCGCTGTTCGCCTCCATGATGCCTTTCCCCTGCGCGGCCCTTGACGTCAGACCGACCGCCGCGTCCACCGGACGGCTTCTTTTTCGCGGTGCGCTGCGGCTTGGCCGGCTTCGGCTTGCTGCGCAACCGGTCGCGCAGCGCCTCGACCCGGGTCGGCGAATAAGGCTCCGGCAACGGCAGCCGCAGAATGCGGGTCATCCGGTCGTCGCGTCCGGCCCGCAAAGCTGCGACGGCCTCGGGTTCGTGCCTGGCTGCGTTGGCCATCATGCCGATCATCAAAAGTGTTGTGGCCGTGGATGTTCCACCCGCAGAGATCAGCGGCAGCTGGATGCCGGTGACCGGCAGCAGGCCGATCACGTAGCCGACGTTGATGAACGACTGACCGATCACCCACAAGGTGGTGGTCGCGGTCAGCAGCCGCAGGAACGGATCGGCGGAGCGGCGCGCGATGCGCATTCCGGTGTACGCGAACAGCCCGAACAACCCCAGCAGGCCCAGCGCGCCGACCAGACCGAGTTCCTCGCCGATGATCGCGAAGATGAAGTCATTGTGCGCATTGGGCAGATAGTTCCACTTCGCCGTGCCCTGCCCCAGACCGTCGCCGAAAATACCGCCGTTGGCCAGCGCGTACTTGGCCTGTCGGGCTTGATATCCCGAGTCCTGCGGGTCCTGGCCCGGGTCGAGCCATGACCGTACCCGGTCGGAGCGGTAACCCGCCGAAACCGCCAGGATCGCTCCGGCGACGATCGCGGCGAACAGCGAGCTCAAGAACACCCGCAGCGGCAGACCGGCGTACCACAGCAAGCCGAGCAGGATGATGCTCATCGACACCGTCTGGCCCAGGTCGGGCTGCGCGACGATGAGAGCGAGCGCGATGACCGCGGCCGGCACCAACGGGATCAGCATCTCCCGCAGCGAGGCCCGTTCCATTCGGCGTGCCGCAAGCAGGTGCGCGCCCCAGATCGCGAAGGCGATCTTGGTCAGCTCGGAGGGCTGCATCGAGAATCCAGCGATCACGAACCAACCGCGAGAACCGTTGGCTTCATTACCGATTCCCGGAATCAGCACCAGCACCAGCATCACGATGGTCGCGGCGAAGCCGGAGAACGCCAAGCGCCGCATGAAGCGCACCGGTAACCGCAGCGCCAGGTAGCAGGCGAACAGCCCGATGATCGTCCACAACACCTGCCGGCCGAAGATGACCCACGCCGACCCGTCGTCGTCGTAGGAACGGACCCCGGATGCGGACAGCACCATGATCAGACCCAGCGTGGTCAACAGCGCGGCGATCGCGATGATCAAGTGGAACGACGTCATGGGCCGGCCCAGCCAGGCGCCGAACCGGGTCCGCGGCTCGGCGGTGGCCGCTTTCGCGGTGGTCTTCTCCGTGGACGCCTCGGGTGTGCTGTCGGCCGCCTGGTCGCCCTTGGCTCCCCGGCGCAGCAGCCGGGCCAGCATGTTCTTCACCTGCAGCTACCGCGTTGTGGCGCGCGCGGC
>DASXJI010000409.1:0-2592 GCA_036497495.1 Mycobacterium sp. | reverse complement strand
GGGCAAGCCGGCACCGACATTGTTGCTCGATGCGTTGGCGCGCGGCGACTTTCAGAGTCCACTCGTAGTCGGTGACCGGTTGAACACCGATATCGCTGGCGCCAACGCCGCCGGGCTGCCCAGCCTGATGGTGCTCACCGGAGTCAATTCCGCGCGCGACGCGGTCTACGCCATCCGCGAACAGCGCCCGACATTTATCGGTCGCGACCTCCGGTCGCTGCACGAGGACGCGGACGCACTCGCGGTGACCGCGCAACCGGCGTGGCACATCGAGACCGGGGACTCCACGATAACGGTAAGCAGCGCAGCCGATGACGACACCGGTGATGGACTCTCGATTGTTCGCGCCGTCGCCGACGCGGTGTGGTCGATCGGCCTCGACGGACCAACTATGACCATCAAGGCCGGCGACGACACCGCCCGCGAGGCCCTGCAACGGTGGTCCCTGATCTAAATCCGATAGCGTAGAACAGCGATGAGGAGGAGCGGCGCCATGAGTACCAATCCAGAAGAGATTCGCGCACAAATCGCCGCCCTGCTCGCCGAGCTGCCCGATCCGGCGAACTCCGAGAAGATGCCCACCGAAGCCGATCTAGAAGATCTCGCGCGCCGGCTTTCTGAGGCGCACGACATGCTGGTGCAGGCTCTGGAGTCGGCGGAGAAGGCCTGAGTCCACCGTGCCGCGGCGTACCCGTGTTGATGCCGAGCTGGTCCGTCGAGGATTGGCTCGCTCCCGCCAGCAGGCCGCGGAGTTGATCGGCGCGGGCAAGGTCAGCATCGACGGGATGCCCGCGGTCAAGCCCGGCACCGCCGTTGCGGCGACTGCTGCGCTGCAGGTCATCGGCGAGACGGAACGCGGCTGGGTGTCACGTGGCGCGCACAAACTCATCGGTGCGCTGGACGCCTTCGGTATCGGTGTGGAGGGTCGACGCTGCTTGGACGCGGGCGCCTCGACGGGCGGATTCACCGAAGTCCTGCTGGATCGCGGGGCCCGCGAAGTCGTCGCCGTCGACGTAGGCTACGGCCAGCTGGCCTGGTCGCTTCGATCAGACCCACGAGTGATGGTCGTCGAGCGGACCAATGCGAGAGAGCTCACGCCAGACGTCACCGGCGGCCCGGTCGAGGCGATCGTCGCTGACCTGTCGTTCATCTCGCTGACCACGGTGTTACCCGCGCTGACTGGATGCGCCTCGCCCGACGCGGATATCGTTCCCATGGTGAAGCCGCAGTTCGAGGTGGGTAGGGGTCAGGTGGGAGCCGGCGGGGTGGTGCACAGTTCGGACCTACGGGAGGGTGCCGTGCTCACCGTCGCGCGTCGCGCCGGCGAGCTCGGTTGGCACACCGTCGGTGTCACGCCGAGCCCGCTTCCGGGCCCATCGGGCAACGTTGAATACTTCCTGTGGTTGCGCGCCGAAACCGATCGGGGTCTGTCTGCTGATGAGCTGGAATGTGCGGTCCGCGACGCAATTGAGGCCGGTCCGAAATGACGCTTGAACGTACTGTGCTGCTGGTGGTGCACACCGGTCGCGCAGAAGCTACCGAGACTGCCCGTCGGGTAGAGAAAGTGTTGAACGACAACAACATTGGCCTTCGCGTGTTGTCCGCTGAAGCGGTCGATGGCGGCCCGTCGCAGCTGGCTCCGGACGATATGCGCGCGCTGGGCGTCGACATCGAGGTCGTCGACGCCGACCCTGACGCCGCCAAGGGATGCGAATTGGTGTTGGGCCTTGGCGGCGACGGAACCTTTCTTCGGGCCGCGGAGCTCGCGCGTAACGCCAACGTTCCGGTGCTGGGCATGAATCTGGGCCGCATCGGATTCCTGGCCGAAGCCGAGGCCGAGGCGATCGACAGTGTGCTCGAACATGTGGTGGCTCGCAGTTATCGCATCGAAGAACGGTTGACGCTGGACGTCGCGGTGCGGGTCAAGGGCGAGGTCGTCGCGCGTGGATGGGCCCTCAACGAGGCGAGCCTGGAGAAGGGGCCGCGGCTGGGGGTAATCGGCGTGGTCCTCGAAGTCGACGGCCGGCCGGTGTCGACCTTCGGCTGCGACGGGGTTTTGGTGTCAACGCCCACCGGATCAACCGCCTATGCGTTCTCCGCGGGCGGACCAATCATGTGGCCGGATGTGGAAGCGTTGCTGGTGGTACCCAATAACGCTCACGCGTTGTTCGCCCGGCCGATGGTCACCAGCCCCGAAGCCCACATCGCCATCGAGATCGAGCGCGATGGTCACGACGCGCTGGTGTTCTGCGACGGTCGCCGCGAGATGCGGGTGCCGGCAGGTGCACGGTTGGAAGTGCGACGCTGCGATGTGTCGGTGAAATGGGCCCGGCTGGACAGTGCGCCGTTCACCGACCGTCTGGTGCGCAAATTCCGGCTGCCGGTCACCGGCTGGCGCGGACAGTAACAGTGCTTTCGGAGATTCGGATCGAGTCGTTGGGCGCTATCAGCGCCGCGACAGCCGAATTCGACCGCGGCCTAACAGTTTTGACTGGGGAAACCGGTACCGGCAAGACCATGGTCGTCACCAGCCTGCACCTGCTCGGCGGGGCCCGCGCCGACGCCAACCGGGTGCGCTCGGGGGCCGAGCGG
>DASXJI010000408.1:0-1634 GCA_036497495.1 Mycobacterium sp. | reverse complement strand
GCCGCCGAGCAGCGCCACCACCATGCCGGTGCCGGTGAATGAGCGCAGCATGTCGGCTCGCAGCGCCTGGCCCTCGTCGAACGCGTCCCACAACGCCACCGCCACGCCCAGGCAGAACACGTCACAGCCCGTCGACGCCAGTGCCAGCCAGCTGGGCACCACGCCCAGCGGAATGATCAGGATGGCGTTGGCCAAGGCAAAAAACATTGTCGCCGTGACGATCAGCCCGACCTTTGGAATCTTCTGCACTCGGCGCCGCAGCGCGAAAACCATCGCGCCCAAGGTGGACACCGAGATCACCGCGCACATCACCACATGGCCGGGCCGCAACGGTCCGGCCACGCTGCCGGCCAGCGCCGCGCCAACCAGCGTCAGCGCACCGGTGACACCGACCAGCAGCACTTCGCCAGCACGGGACCGCCCGCTGTCACCCGCCCGGGCGATCTCAAGGAGCACCGCGAACCAGGCCACGCCGGGAACGGCGACCAGATAGATCTCGACCTGCCCGAGCAACGCGGAGTGGGTGACGAGTCGCACGGCATCCAGTGCGACGGCTGTCGCAAAACTGCACAGCCCTACTGCTGAGAACGCCAGCACCGGCTTCCGAGGGTTACGGGCCAACAAGTACAGCCCCAGCCACCAACTCAGCGAGAACACCAACGCCGAAAGCGCAGCCATGCTTTCAGTGTGGCACGCCGCTGGAACGTCGGCGGTGACCCGCTGCACCCGGCTGCGCCGCGCTTGCGCTCGCCGTCAAGTTCCGTAGCGGCGATGCCGCAGGCTGTAATCACGCAGTGCGCGCAGGAAATCGACGCGGCGGAATGCCGGCCAATGCGCTTCGGTGAACCACATCTCAGAGTAGGCGCTTTGCCACAACAGGAATCCGGACAACCGCTGCTCCCCCGAGGTTCGGATCACCAGATCGGGGTCGGGCTGCCCGGAGGTGTACAGGTTCTCCGAGATCGCGTCGACGGTGACGGCATCGATGAGTTCCTCGGCGCTGGCGCCGTTGACGAGCTGCTTGGCCAACAGTCCCCGCACGGCGTCGGCGATTTCCTGACGGCCGCCGTATCCGACCGCAACGTTGACGTGAAAGCTGCCGTTGCCGGCGGTCGTGGTGCCCTCGACCGCGTCACGCAGCCGGCGCGCGGGTTCCTCGCCGATCAGCTCCAGGTCCCCGACCGTCCGCACGCTCCAGCCGTTGGCCGGCGCACAGATCTCTTCGACGACGTCGGTGATGATTTCGATGAGCGCTGCCAGCTCCGCCGGATCACGGCGCAGGTTTTCGGTGGAAAGCAAGTAGACAGTGGCCATTTCGATGCCGGCCTCCTGGCACCAGCGCAGCATCTCGGCAATCTTGACCGCGCCCATCCGGTACCCGTAGCTGACGTCGTCGTAGCCGGCGTCGCGTGCCCAGCGTCGGTTACCGTCGCATAGCACGGCGATGTGACGCGGCAGTGCGGATTTCGATGCGGCCAGTCCTTGCCGCAGCCGCATTTCGTAGAGCCGATATAACGGTTCCTTGACGCGCGGCGGAATGATCTCCACAGCGATCCAGATTACTGTGGGTCTGGTTGCTCAATGGCTTTCCTGCCGCAACTCATGGAGGCGTATTGATTCGCGAGACCGAGGCG
>DASXJI010000407.1:0-4532 GCA_036497495.1 Mycobacterium sp. | reverse complement strand
TCGGCTCGAGGAGACGTAACGCGTGCCGGACGTCTGGCGTCTCCATGTACCCGAAACGTGCTGTCACGTGGATGATTCCGTCGTCAGCGTGGCCGAGCGAGTCGACTTCGACGCGCTCAGAGTCGCTGGCCCGCGGAATTGGTAACACTTCGATCGTGACGATCACAGCGTGCTCGGGGAGGACGTGGTTGTGTTCGACGTTTGCGCGCAGTGCCAATGGCGCGGTGTTACTGCTGCGGTTGAGGAAAACCGCCGTGCCAGGGACACGCAGGAGCCCGTCCCTGGAGAGTTGATCGACGAACGCGTCAAGTGGTCCCTCTGCGACCTCTCGCCTGCGGCTGACGATGGTGCTGCCGCGCTGCCACGTGAGCATGACCGTGAACGTGGTGATGGCGATCAGCAGCGGCAGCCACGCGCCGTGGACGAGCTTGGTCAAATTCGCCGCCACGAAAAGCAGGTCAACACCCAACAGTGCGCTGCCGCCAACAACGATCAGCCACAACGGAACCCGCCATCTTGTGTGCGCGATATACAGGTACAGGATCGTCGTGATCGTGATCGTTCCGGTAACTGCCATTCCATAGGCATATGCCAGTGACGCTGAGCTGCGGAAGGCGAACACAAGTATCAGGACCGCCACCATGAGCAGGCCGTTGATCCATGGCAGGTAGACCTGGCCGACGGTCGATGCCGAGGTGTGCACCACCCGCAATCGAGGAAGGTAGCCCAGATGGGCGGCCTGGGACGCAAACGAAAAAGCTCCCGTGATCACTGCCTGCGACGCGATGATCGTCGCGGCGGTCGCCAGCAACACCATGGGCAATCGCGCCCAGCCCGGTATGAGCAGAAAGAACGGAGCACTCATCGTGGTCTTGTCGGTGATCAACAACGCGCCCTGGCCGAGGTAGTTGAGCACCAGCGCCGGCAGGACCACCAAAAGCCAAGCGCGGGTGATCGCTTTGCGTCCGAAGTGGCCCATGTCGGCGTACAGCGCCTCCGCGCCGGTGACCGCAAGCACCACCCCGGTCAGCGAGAAGAATGCGGTGCCGAAATCCCCCACGACGAACTTCACCGCGTACACCGGGGAAAGCGCCGCCAGTATCTGCGGATGGTCGAGGATGCCATGTACCCCGCAGGCTCCGATTGCGATGAACCAGCCGATCATCACGGGCCCGAAAAAACCTCCCACGACACCAGTTCCGCGGCGCTGCACCGCGAATAGCGCAAAGATGAGGATCGCGGTGATCGGCACCACCCAGTCCTCAAGTCCCGGATCGATCACCTTCAAGCCCTCCACCGCGGACAATACCGAGACCGCCGGCGTGATCATGCTGTCACCACTGAACAAGGCGGCACCGAACACGCCCACCGTCGCGAGCACCACCGCAGTACGACCGCTGCGCGCGCCCATCCGGCGCAACAGCGCGATGAGCGCCATGATGCCGCCCTCACCGTCGTTGTCGGCGCGCATCACCAGCGTGACGTAGGTCAGCGTCACGATGATCATCACCGACCAGAAGAGCAACGACACGACGCCGTAGATGTTGTCCGGGGTGATCGGCACGGGATGAGGGTCGCCCGGGTTGAAGATCGTCTGAACCGTGTAGATCGGACTAGTGCCGATGTCGCCGTACACGACACCGAGTGCACCCACCGCAACGGCCAGCCGACCCGTTTGCCTGCCGCTGCGCGCGCGAGCCGCGGTAGTGGATTCAGGCGTCGTGGGCATTGCGTAGTCCCCGATCGTGGTTCCGGATTCTCATTTGACCTGATTGTCGGTCGGGAAGCCAGCCCAGCCGGATGCACTCTTGCGGGTGGTCATGGCGAAGCCTGTCTTGGCGGAATTGGCAGCCGGGCACTTTCGTCGAGGTCGACCTCGAGTGCGTTGAGCATCAGCGCCAGTCCGGCGTAGCGGCTGATCACCATCAGTAGCTCGACAGTGGCTTCCGAACCCAGGGCTGTGTGCACTTGTTCGAACAGTTCGGTGGAAACGTTGCGTGTGGTGAGCAATTCGGTTGTCAGGTGCAGCACCGCGAGTTCGACAGGGCTGAAATCGGCTGTTTGCCAGCTGGATTCGGAGGCGACGGCCTCGATCTCATCGGCGCTGACCCCGGCCGTCCGGGCCACGTCGCGGTGCTGGCCGAGTTCGTAGGGACAGTCCATCAGAGAGGCAGTGCGCAGGACGACGAGTTCGCGCAGCCGGATGGGCAACACCGGGCTGGTCAGGGCGGCTTGGCCGGCAAGCATCCAGCCGGTGAACACCTTCTCGGCGTTGGCCAGCGCACGGTAGACGTTGAGATTGCCCCGCTTAAGCGTTAATTCGCGGGCCTGCTCGGACATATCTTCTGGCCGACGGTAGGCGATTCGAGTCACGTGAATTCTCCTGTCAGGATTGGAATCTTGCCGCAGCGTCGACGTCGGGGTCCGCCGCGTTGAGCACCAGCGCGAGCCCGTAGTAGCAGCTGATGATCATCAGTAATTCGGTCAGCGCCTCGTCGCCGAAAGCGGCGTCCGCCGCGGCGAAGGTGTCATCCCGCAGTCGGTGGGTGATGCACAGCTCGGTGGTGATATCGAGCGCGGTGCGTTCGGTGCGGCTGAAGTTGGCCGCGTCGACATCGCCGGTGTCCAGGATCGCGTCGATCTGCTGTTCGGTCAGCCCGGCGGTGCGGGCGATCCCGACGTGCTGGGCGAGCTCATAACGTGAGCCCTGTAGATGAGCCACCCGCAGGATGACCGCCTCGCGCATCCGCGGGCTGAAGGTAGGGCTGGTGAACAACTCGTCGACCATGTGCGTCCAGCTGGGGAATACCTGCGGAGCATTGGCGAGCAATCGGAATACGTTGAGGTTGCCGCGACGCGCCATCCACTGACGGAGAGGTTCGGGTTGCTCTTCGATGCTTGCGAGCGGTATCCGTGACATCGGTGTGTTCCCTTGGCTATTCGGCAGCGAGGGCGAAGGTCCAGTCCAGGGTCACGAACGGTTCGTCGACCGTTGTTCCGTCCGGAGCGATACCTGGTTCGTGCCGCACAAAATCTGCCATCAGTGATTCCTGGTCCGCAAAGACGGCGTCGCGGCCGATGTAAGGGTCGTCTCGCCAAAACAGCTGAGTGATCAGCGGCTGGTAGCCTTCGGCCTTGAACCAGAAGTGCACGTGCTGTGGGCGCATCGGCGATCGGTTTGCGGCCCGCAGGATCTCACCGCATGGCCCGTCGGTGGGCACCGGGTAATAGCGCGGCGTGATGGACCGGTACCAGAACCGTCCGTCCTCGTCAGTGGTCAGCAGTGCCCGCATGGCGAGCTCGTTATGCAGCTTCTCGGTCTGCTGGACGTCGTAGAACCCCTCGCCGTCGCTGTGCCAGGTGTCGACGTGGGCCCCGGCGACTGCCTTGCCGTGCTCGTCGACGACCCGGCCGGTGACGAACATCGGTGCGCCCGTTACGCCATCGGAGATGTCGGCCCCGTTGTCGACGGTGGGACGGCCCTCGACGTAGAAGGGGCCAAGCAAAGCCGAGTCAGTGGTCGATGACTCGGCGTGCTGGTTGATCTTGTCCAGCAGCATGCTCAGGCCCAGGATGTCGGAAAGCAGCACAAACTCCTGGCGCGTGGGCGTCGAGATTTTGCCGACCCGCTCGAGGAAATCCATTGCGGTGAACCATTCGTCGCCGGTCAGGCGGACCTCGCGGGCGAAATCGTGGATGTGCTGCACCAGGCAGGTGAACACCTGCCGGAAGCGTTCGTCGGTCGAATCGTCGAAGGTCTGCTGGACCGCCGCGGTGATGGTTTGTTCGGTCAAGTCGGATGACATTGCCTTTGCCTCTCTTGGTTATGGCCGGATCACGACGCGGCCGGCGATGTGGCCGGCGACCGCCCGATAGGCCGACACGGCGTCGTCGAGCGAATAGGTGGCGGCGATCGGAAGGGGTCGGAACTCGCCGGATTCGAAGTAGGGCGCCATCTGCTGCAGGCGTCGCGCCGAGTCGACGACAGTGAGCCTGGCGCTGTCGACGCCGAGGATTCGAGTTTCGTTGCGGTACAGGTCCAATAGATCGATTTCGACCGCACGCGAACCGACGACGCTGATCACCACCAGCCTCCCTCGCCGGGCGAGCGCGGCTAGCGCGGCCGGTGTGGTGACACCGCCCACGGCGTCGTACACCACGTCGACGCCGCGGCCGGCGGTGAGCCGCTTGATCTCGGCGCCGACGTCTGCCGTCGGGTTGAAGGTGACGAAGTCGTCAATAACGGCCGCGGCGGCAGTCTCCGAACCGGGCGGGCGGCGGCTCACTCCAATGACTTTGGCGCCGAGCGCATGAGCGATTTGCGCCACCGCTCCCCCCACGCCACCGGAAACCCCGAAGACCGCGATGGTTTCGCCGGCCGCAAGTTGCGCCGTTTCCACTGCACCGTACCAAGCGACGACGAAGTTGACCCCGACGGTGGAGGCCTCGTCGAAGCTGAGCCGTTCGGGTTTGCGCACCAGCGCTTCCACCGGCACCGCCATCAACTCAGCGTGCGACCCGTCTCGGATGAA